>JAOQAA010000212.1 GCA_025963815.1 Capsulimonas sp. | reverse complement strand
TTGCTGACGTTGCGGTCGCCGCGATTTTCGCTGTTATTCCCCGATCTATCTCCACGGTAGCTGCCGCTATTCGAGGTCCGGTCGCCCCGGTTCGTATGGCTGCCGCCGTAGGTCCGGCCGACCGGGTCGGTCACTCGCCTGCTGCTGCCGCGGAAGTCGCGGCGGTCGTCACGCGGGCTGTCGGCCCATCGATAGACGTCGTGGTGATAATATGTCGGCCGATAGGGCGCCGGATGACGATCATAGTAATCGTGATAGTGGTTCCAGCCGTAGTAAGGCCGTCCGCCGATCTCGATGAACAATCCGGGAACCGCAATGATAAGGCTGTTTTGGTAGTACGGTTCGTTGCAGTAGTATCCACCCCAGTAATTCATGCCGTGATACCAGCCCATGCCGATATATTCGTCCCAGCTTGGCGCGATCCCGAAGAATACCGGCGTCGCGGGATGAAACTTCGTCGTGAACGGATACCAGCGCGAGCCTGGTACGGTCGCGTTCTCCAGATAGCCGTTTCGGGGAACGTATAGAATTGGGGCGTCGCCGTCATTCACGAAGAACATCTCTTTGGTGGGCGACACAGCGAACTTCATCGCGTAGAGGTTGTTGTTCGTGAACGGGACGACGATCGTCTCGCCGGCGTTGTCATAAAGCTGATAACCGCCTCGGTCGAAGATCGCGCGCCGGATGGGCGCCTGCTGATCTTCGGGTACTTCACGCCAGTTGAACACGGAGTCCTGGCTCGTGTTTCCATAGCCGGTGTCGTAGTCGCTGGAGGAGTAATCCTGCCCGATCGGCGGCGCCATGTTCACCGGGGGATCGGCGAATGCGGTTAGGCTCGTCATAAGCAGCGCGGCCGTGGCGATGGCGCCGGCCCCGCGTCGAAAAAGTCGCTTTCCAGTCGACTTAAGATTGATGGGTTTCTCCATCTCCATTTTCGTTTCCATTCTTTCCGTAAAGAAGCGGCCTGATGACAACAAATATTAGGCCGGGTTGATGTTTTACTACTTCTTTATACAGACGTCCTGATCGGAGTTGCTGTTCCATGAATTCTTCGATATTTTACATATGCAAGTAATTTGATCGCATCAGCGTACTGAGGGAGCCGTACGTGCGATGCGAAAGCCGACTTCATAGTTGTGGTCGGAGGGGCGCCACTGCCAGTGATAAGCGGAGCGCTCATGGTATACATCATTCTTGAATGCGCCGCCCCGGGCGATCTTTTGCATTCCCGTCGCTGGGCCGGTGGGATCTGTCTGTGCGTCGCTGGGATACGGGCCTTCGTCATACCAGTCATCGCACCACATCCAGAGATTGCCGTTGATATCGTGGACGCCGTACGCGTTCGGCTTCAGCAGACCGACCGGATGAGTCTCTCCCGCTGCGTTCCGGTCGCACCAGGCGTAGTCTTTCGCCTGATCTTGGTCCGCGTCGTCGCCGCCAAAGAACCAGGTCGTCGTGGTTCCAGCGCGGACGACATACTCATATTCCGCCGAGGTCATCAGGCGGTAACCATTCTTCTTGAGATCGTAATGGAAATCTTCCAGAGCTGTAATTCCCGCCGCCGCGGTTCCTGTCACTGATTTGTAGGAGTAAACCGGATCGAGACCGTCCCTCTTGCTGAGCGTGTTGCAGTACACCACGGCGTCATACCAGGAGACATTGTCAATGGGGCGTTTTAAGTCGCCTGGATGCAGCGTGGGGTTGGCGCCCGTGGTTTTGAGATACTCGTCCTGGGTCACCTGCGTGGCGGACATGATCAGGTCGTAGGTAAATGTCACCGGATGGGCGGGAAAGGTGTAAGTCCAGCGCTTGCCTTCGAACTGCTGTCCGAAGGTAAAGGTTTGCCCCTTGGCCGGGATACGCACCCATCCTGCGGGAATTGTTTTCGGATCGAACGCCGGCTTGCGTCGTTCACGCGCCTGAACGCCAGACGCTCTCGCCAGTACCAGCATGGCGCACGCCGTAGCAACAGTGAATTTGGCAATCAGCATGAATTGTCTCCTGGGCAAAGTCGTTCACTGTTTATTATGGCTTTTGTTCGCGATGGTTGTTCTTGACGGACAGATCGATTTTCTTTACAATGATCATGTTCTGGAAAGCAGCGGCCAATAGACGGCTAGCCAAACGCTCCCATCAAGAGATGAATCCACTATGAAAATCAAGCTTCTTCGGGCATTGCTGGCGTCCGCTCTCTTCGGAGCCAGCGTGTCCATCTGCTCCGCGAAAGACTTTGCGGCTTCGCAGTTTGGCGTATCGGCGGGCGGAGCCACGCTCAATACTCGCTCCATTCAGTTCGCCATCGATTATATCAGTCAAAGTGGAGGCGGAAGGCTGGTATTTTCCTCAGGCCGATATCTCACGGGGACAATCCATCTGAAGTCGGATGTTACTCTGCAGCTGGAAGAGGGCGCGGTCCTGCTGGGGTCCACGAACCCCTTTGATTACGATCATGAAGATGTTCCGTTTGATTACAATAAAACGACTTCGACGTCTCTCATATTCGGAAAAGGGCTGCATGATATTGGGATCACAGGGCCAGGAACGGTGGATGGCCAAGGGGCGGCTCTTGCCGAGAATGTTGCGGATTACGCCCGCAAAGGATTTATCAACGATCCCTTGAGAGGGCGTCCTTCCGAAGATCACCGCCCGATGCTAATCAACTTATATTCGTGCGACCGTGTGACGCTCAACGAGGTTACCTTAAAGGATTCCTCCTGCTGGGTGCAGATGTATAACCAGTGCCGGCATGTGGACCTGGATCATATCCGCGTGATCAGCAGGGCGTTTTGGAATAACGACGGCGTTGACATCGTGGATTGTGACGATTTTAAAGTCAGCAATTCATCTTTCGACTGTTCCGATGATGGTATCTGTTTGAAATCGATAGATCCGCAGGCGCGCTGCCAGCATATCTGGATCCGAAATAACTCCGTCACCTCCGACGCGAGCGGGATCAAATTCGGCACCGCATCGTTCGGGGGCTTCAACGATGTGCATGTGCTGCAAAATAGGGTTTATAACACCTATCGCGGGGCGATTGCCCTGGAAACGGTAGACGGAGGATACCTGGAAGATGTGGAGGTCGACGGACTGCAAGCTGTGAATGTCGGCAATGCGATTTTTCTGCGCGCCGGCGCGCGGCTGGGCGCTAGAAAAGGGCGCCTTGAGAACGTGCGGATCAAAAATGTTTCCGTGGAAATCGGCGGTAAAGATGTGCCGCGCACGGTCGCGCCTGTCGTTGTCATTGCAGGGCTGCCGGACATCATCGTTTCCAACGTCAAATTAGAAAATATCGTTGTGAAGGCGCCTGGGGGAGGGGATCCGGCGGCGGCGAAGATCACTCTGGACAACCTGAGCGCGGTCCCCGAAAATCCCAGTAATTACCCGGAATTCTCCATGTTCGGCGAATTGCCCGCCTGGGGCGTCTATATGCGCCACGCCCAAGGAATTCAATTCTCAGGTCTTACTCTGTCGTGCGCGCAGCCGGATTATCGAACGACGATCGTGCTGGACGACGTTCACCAGTCGGGCTTCAAAAATCTCCGAATCAATGGGGCGGCTGGAAAGAAAAAAAATCTCCACGCCTCTCATTCTTCCGAGATTGCTGCCCCGAAAAAATGACGCTCCAATTAAAAAAGGGCCACGCGATTGTTGCGTGGCCCTTTTGTGTGTTGAGAAGATTACTCGGCGTCGTCCGCCTTCGGCGCGTCGAGCAGGCGCAGGCCTTCCATGGCCTGGGTGTTGATCAGGCCGGCCTTGGCGTAGACGAACAGCTTGGCGCGGCTGTCGGTGATGTCGAGGTTGCGCATGGTGAGCTGGCCGATGCGGTCCTGCGGGGTGAAGGAGCCGTCGAACTTCTCCATCGTCAGCCGCTCGGGCGCGTAGGTGAGGTTCGGGCTTTCGGTGTTCAGGATGGTGTAATCGTTGCCGCGGCGCAGTTCGACGGTGACTTCGCCGGTGATGGGCTTCGCCACCCAGCGCTGGAGGGTTTCGCGCAGCATCATCGATTGCGGGTCGAACCAGCGGCCTTCGTAGAGCAGGCGCCCGAGGCGGCGTCCCATGTCGCGGTACTGCTCGATGGTGCCTTCGTTATGGATGCCGGTGATCAGGCGCTCGTAGGCGATGTGGAACAGAGCCATGGCGGGCGCTTCGTAGATGCCTCGGCTTTTGGCTTCGATGATCCGATTTTCGATCTGGTCGGACATGCCCAGGCCGTGGCGTCCGCCGATAGCATTCGCTTCCAGCACTAAGTCCACGGGACTGTCGAAGGTCTTGCCGTTGATCGCGACGGGAAGGCCCTCTTCAAATGTGACGGTGACTTCCTCGGGCTGGATATCGACATCCTGGCGCCAGTGCGCGACGCCCATGATCGGCTCGACGATCCGCAGGCCGTTCTTCAGGAACTCTAAATCTTTGGCTTCGTGCGTGGCGCCCCAGATGTTGGAGTCGGTGGAGTAGGCCTTCTCCTTGCTCATGTGGAACTCAAGGCCGGCCTTTTCCAGAAGCTCGGACATCTCCTTGCGGCCGCCCAGCTCATCGATGAACTGCTGGTCGAGCCATGGCTTGTAGATGCGCAGCTCGGGGTTCACCATCAGACCGTAGCGGTAGAACCGCTCGATGTCGTTACCCTTGTAGGTGCTGCCGTCGCCCCAGATATCGACGCCGTCTTCCTTCATCGCGCCGACGAGCATTGTGCCCGTGACCGCGCGTCCGATCGGGGTCGTATTGAAGTAGGCGACGCCCGCCGTGGTGATGTGAAACGCGCCGCACTGGAGCGCCGCAAGGCCCTCACGGACCAATTGCGGCCGGCAGTCGATCAAACGCGCTTTCTCAGCGCCGTACTCCAGTGCGCGGCGGGGAATGCTGTCGTAGTCCGTCTCATCCGGCTGGCCGAGGTGCGCGGTGTAGCAGTAGGGGATCGCGCCCTTCTGGCGCATCCAATAGATGGCGGCGCTGGTGTCCAGGCCCCCCGAAAATGCGATCCCGACGTTCTCGCCGATCGGGAGAGACTGCAAGATGTTGCTCATACACGTTCCCTTGTTAACAATTTAAAACACCCTATTGTACCCGATGGGGAGAAGTGTCTTGGAGATTTGCGAATAAGCGTCCTGTGGCGACGTCTAATTCAACATCTTAACCTGAAACCCTAACCGGTTAGGTATAATGACTGGGATCTATCTGACTTGCAATCATGCCAGTCAGTACTGAATAGCGCTCTTTAGGAGACATCTCATGCCGTCACTCTCTTCCAAAGTCGTAAATGTGCTGCCCGCTCTCTGTTTTGCCGGCGGCCTTCTTGCCGCCTTGCCGGCATCTGCCCAGACGTATACGATCAAAGACTTAGGAGTGCTTGGAACCACGCGGTTCAGCATTCCGCATTGTGTCAACCAGAATGGCCTGGTCGTCGGAGAGTCGAATTACCAGGGAGGCGGCGCCGGTAAGGCGTTCCTCTATCAAAACAACGCTATGGTGGATCTTAGTCCCGCCGGCAGCTTAAAAAGCATCGCTTACAGCATCAACACGACGGGAGTGATTGCCGGAATGGTGGAGGATTCCAGTGGGAACACCCATCCGGCGCTCTGGCGCAATGGCGTCGCGTCCCTGCTCAATTACTCCGGAGTGTCCTACGCAGTCAATTACGCGGGCGCGATGGTCGGGCAGGTACAGGACGCCAGCTTCGTCAATCACGCATTTCTCTGGACGCCCACGGTTCCTAACGGTGGAACCGGCAGCCTCCAATATCTGAACAACGGCGGCTCGGCAAATGCTATCAACCACTTCACGCAAGTTGTCGGGTCGATCCCATCGGGGACAGGCTCGCATGCGTTCCTATGGGATGCCTCACACGGCTCGAAGGACCTCGGGGCGCTTGGGACAAGTAATCAGATGTTTGGTACAGGGATCAACTATAGTGGGATCGTGATCGGATCCTTCGTCGGCGCGGGCAGTGTATTCCATGCCGCCGTCTGGACCCCCACGACAACCAATGGGACGACTGGAGCCTGGGGAGACCTTGGGATCGGTCAGGCGCTCAGTATCAACTCTTCCGGACAAATCGTAGGCAAGACCGATACAGCCGCGATCCTGTGGCAAAATGGCGTCGCCAAAAACTTGAATACGCTGATCCCGGCCGGGTCCGGCTGGACTCTCTTTGAAGCCGACAGCATCAGCGACACCGGCCAGATCACCGGGGCCGGCAGCATCAACGGCTCCATGAGCCATGCGTTCCTTCTTACCCCGGTGCATTAGGTTACGCAATCCACTGCGGCTCTCAGGCGGCCTCTCCATTCAACGTGGTGGGGCCGCCTGCTCTCCGAAATCCTCGACTTCCGCAGCACACCCCTCAATGTCGCTTTGATCGTACAATGAGAAAATACGCCGAATCTCGTCTATAATAAGATGCATGTCCGCCAATGCCGATGGAGATTCCGGCTGCCGGGTCAGCAGGGCGTCCAGGGAGTGGTCTGAAAACCGCTTTATCACAGAGTGTGTTTGGGTGCGTGCAGGATAGGCAGATATTTTCGCTGGAAATTGGCCAATTTGCTTGACAGATTAAAATAAGATGTGATATGGTTAAACGTATCTCTTGGATTGGCGATGGTAGGTTTTAATGCGTCGCTCGAAAGATGAATCAATGCCAAATATGAGCAATGGTGTGAGGCTGCCGGCTGCGGAAAGGCTCGCCGTCGCCCTGCTTGGGCGTATCGAACGCGGCGAGTATGCGCCGGGCGAATGGCTGCCGACGGAGCGTGAGCTGGCGGCGGAGTTTCGGGCGGATCGCTCGACAATCCGCTCAGCGCTGTCGTCGCTGGCCGAGAAGCAGCTGATTGTACGCGAGACGGGGCGGCGCCCTCGTGTCAGCCTCCCTTCCGAAACCGCGTTGATGGATCAATCCACGCGCGATTCGAAAGTGGCTCTGCAAACACTGGCGGTCCTGTCGCCTCAGACGCCGCATTATCCCGCGTCTCCGGCAATCCAGCGCGGTGTTCTGCAAATGCTGATCAACAAGGAAGCTCCATATCGTCTGATTGTCTTCGATAACAATGCGGACACGCGCGCCGAAACGGTTCGGCGCGAGCGGCATGCTCTGGAATCCATCCGAAACGAAGGCATCAGCGGCGTGGTCGTTTGGCATCAGGGCAGCGTTCATACGCTGCCCGACTTGCGGCTCCTCCAGGAAGCGGGGATACCGATGGTGCTGGTCGACCGCTGTGATCCTTCCTTCGCCTGTGACTTTGTGGGTATCGACAATGCGGCGGCGGCGCGCGAGGCGGTGATGCATCTGCTGGACCTCGGCCATCAGCGCATCATGCACCTGACGATGGAAGACCCGACCATTACGGTTCGGGACCGGGAGCAGGGATATCGCGAGGCGATGATGTCGCGTGGCGTTCGCCCGGAGCCTGAGTGGATCTTCCGGATGTCCAACGCCGTCCACTTGCAGCCGCCGGTCACGACGGCCGCCGATCATTTTATGTCCCTCGCGGAGCGTCCCACGGCGGTATTCGCCATGAACGACTTGATCGCACATGCGTTTATGTCGGAACTGGATGCGCGGGGCGTTCGCGTGCCCGAGGACATCAGCATTATGGGCTTCGACGACATGGATCGCCATTCGATCCGCCCGTCGCCGCTGACCACCGTGCACCAGCCCTTCGAACAGATGGGCGAGAAGGCCGTCGATCTCCTCCTGACCCGCCTCGCGGAGCCTTCCGGCACCCCTGCCGCTTACCGCCATATCCTGCTGCCCACGCGGCTGGTCATCCGCACCTCCTGCATCCCGCTCCCTCGCTAGGGAACGGGATCGCGCCTCCATCGTTTTCACTGGCCCCCGCCTCTTTCAATGAATTGAAAGAGGCGGGGGATTTTTATGTGACAATATCGAATTTTGTATAAAATACGAGTTTTTAGTACAAAATTAATGTAGATTGTTACGGTGTTGTTTTGGATTTATTTTCCAGCTTTTGCACTCAATTCTATTGACATGATCCTGAGAAACTGCTAACATATTGAACATTGGAGGCCAATAGGATTTCTTTTGTCCCGTAAAATTTCATTTCGTCTACCATAACAGTCCATTTAAAAGGAGAGCATTATGCAGACATTGAACACGCAGAGTCGCAGAGGGTTTACGTTGATCGAGCTGCTAGTTGTTATCGCAATAATTGCTATACTGGCCGCCATTTTGTTCCCGGTCTTCGCCAAGGCGCGCGAGAAGGCGCGCCAGATTAGCTGCGCCTCCAACTTAAGGCAGATCGGCATCGGCATTCTTCAGTATGTGCAAGATTATGATGAGACGTATCCGACGGGAAGCAGAGGTACGCTTGGGCAGGGCTGGGCCGGGACCGTCTATCCTTACTTGAAAAGTACAGCGGTGTTCAAGTGTCCGGATGATCCTACCACGATCCACACCAATACCGCCAATGGCGTCGTTTCGTATCCTGTCTCCTATGCAGCGAATTTTAACTTCATGCGAACGGATCCAAGCGGCCCGAATGACCCTCATACGGGACAATCTCTCGCGTCGCTTTCCGCTCCTACGAGAACGGTTCTGCTATGCGAGGTTCAGAGCATCTATGCGCCAATCACCGATCCCATGGAAACCGGTGAAGCCAACAACATCGTTTCCCCCACCAGCAATGGGAATTTTAATGGCACGGTCTTTCCATTTGGGGTTGGTAATTTTCAAGGTGGAATGATGGAGACGGGCTGCTTAGGAGGGCTGGACTGCACGCCCTATCTTGCAACGTCCGCCAATTTCATGGAAGGATTTGAAAAGCTGACTGGGCGACATACCGACGGCTCCAACTTTATGATGACGGATGGTCACGTGAAGTGGCTCCGCGGTTCTCAGGTCTCCGGCGGATCAAATGCGATCGCTGCGGACTGCCAGCAGGGCGGCGGCGCGCCTGCGGATTGCACAACGGTCGTGCAGACGATGGCGGAGGGAACCGAGGGTAATCGCTTCGCCGTCACGTTCAGCGTCAAATAATCGCGACTTGACATCGCAACGCGAGATCAGAAACTGCCCTTCGTATCGAAACTACGAAGGGCGGTTTGGACTCAGGGGCGCCAGCATTTTCGAGCGAGTTCCCACTGTTTGTGAAACGGAGCCGAGTGATACTTTTCAAATCAGCCCTGAGCCATGTTGCGATGTTCTCCCGGAGACTGGCCGGTTTTGCGCTTGAAGATGCGGCAGAAATAGCCGGCGGATTCGAAGCCTACCCTCAGGCCGATGGCGGCGATCGGCAGGGTCGTGGTGCGCAGCAGATGGCTGGCTTCGTTGATGCGAAGCTCCAAGTGATACTGCGCCGGCGACATCCCGATATACTTTCGAAACGATTTCCGAAAGAGGGAGTAGCCCACGCCAAGTGTGGCAGCCATCTCCTCCATATTAATGTTCTGCTCCATCTGTTCGAAGAGAATGGTCTTGCCTCGTTCAATCGCGTTGAGGATGTCGGTTCCTTCGAAGCCGCGGCGCAGGGATGATGCTGTTGCCGTCGCCATAATCAGCATGGTGCGTGCGCCGATCACCTTCTGATAACCGATCGCCTCGCGTCGCATTTCCTCCATGATCTGTACAAACTCGTGCTGCATCCGTTCGGTGGGCTGACCGCCCAGCAGCGGATCGGAGGGCGAGAGCGACGACTCCGCGATGAGGGTTTCGGCGATCCGTCCCTGAAAGGCGACCCAGTATTCGTCCCACCCCGTTTCCGGGTCGGGGCTGTAGCGGTGCCATTCCCCCGGGAAAAGAATAAAGAGAGTTTCCGCTTCGATCCGCCGGCGTCCAGCGGAACGAGACTCGAATAGGCCACCGCCGCTGGCGATATAAACCAGCTGATATTCCTGAAGCGTCCGGCCTTGTTCCCATCGAAACTGATGATCGGCCGGGTGACTTGTCGGAGGGTAAGAGGCGTGCGGAGGAATCAGCTGATGACCGCGTGCCTGAACGTACAAACTTTGCTGCCGCGCTTCGTCGGCAAGCGGGAGGTATCGCGAGAAATATTTCATGGGATGTTTGCTTCCACAGCAATACTGCCTATATCAAAAAGTGCAATTTTATTGCCATTTTGTGCATTGACGGCATGTAAGACTGCGTTTATAATAATGATACCATATACCCCCAACTGCTTAAGACGGCAGATTGAATATCGTTCTCACATCATGTACGCCATTTTTGGATTTGTGATGGTTGAATGTTGAAATTAATTTAATGTGTTAAGCTGCCACTGGGGTTTGTATGGATTATGTTTCGAGCCGTGATCAAATTTTATCTCGTACCGTCGGATGCCCCAATTATTTGCAGGGTGGAGAAAGAAGTTATTATGCCTACCGTTCAAACACAAAGCCGAAAAGGCTTTACACTCATTGAGCTCCTCGTTGTTATCGCTATCATCGCGATTCTCGCCGCTATTCTCTTCCCGGTCTTCGCCAAGGCCCGCGAGAAAGCGCGCCAGATCTCCTGCGCATCGAATATGCGGCAGATCGGCCTCGGTATGCTTCAGTACACCCAGGACAACGAAGAAAACTACCCAACTGGTTCGGCGGGAACTCTGGGAGCAGGCTGGGCAGGTGCGGTCTATCCGTACGTCAAGAGCACAGCGACATTCAAATGTCCTGATGACAGCAGCCAGCCGCCGGCAGGCGTTTCGTCTGTTGTCTCCTATGCCGGCAATCTGAACTTCATGCGCCGAGATTCGACCAATGATCCGCTCGATCCCCATTCGGGGCAGGCTCTGGCTTCGCTGACTTCTCCCGCCAAGACGGTTCTGCTCTGCGAGATCACGGGACTCTATGGGCATCTTGAGGATCCGTTGGAGAAGGGCGGGCCGAATCCTGTTACCTCTGGCGTTAGCAACGGCGCAGCCGACGGTACCGTGTGGTGGGGAGAAAATGGAAACAATCACGCAGGCGGCCATATGGAAACCGGATGTCTTGGCGGCCTCGACTGTACGGCGTTCGTCAATCGGCCCGGCGGTTTAGGATTCACGGCTAAGACGGGGCGACACACGGACGGCTCGAACTTCATGCTGTGCGATGGTCATGTCAAGTGGTCTCGTGGATCCGGCGTCTCCGGCGGCTCTGTGGCGCTGGCGGAAGACTGCAACCAGGATGGCACGCCAGCCCTGGCGGACTGCCAGGTCCACACCGGCATGTCCTCAGGAACCGGCAATAGCCAATTCGCGATTACCTTCAGCACACGGTAAACTTGCGTAATAGTGGATCGTTCGTGTCTGTCACTAATCCTGATTAGCCGCAACTCCGAATATTCAAATCGCCCTTCGTATTTCGATACGAAGGGCGATTTGTCAATTAAAGCGTGTTTCTTTTGGAGTTTACCTGGTTTGAATCCCCTCGTCGGAAATTCTTGAAAAATTTCCTTGACGAGGGGTGTTTTTCTCTGTATTTAGTTCTGGTATCGGGTAAAATATGCCTGTATATCATTCCGAAAATCTTCGTATAGTTCCGATAAATCCGAATGAAATCCATAGGACGGCGTCTCGTGTCTGTGTCAGATACGCCCACCTGAACGCGGGGCGCGAGTTTGAATATCAAACGAACCATTGCCGCTTTCCGTATCAATCTATTAGCTCTCTTAATCGCTCTATAGTCTTGCAATCGACGTGTCCTTTGAAAGTAATCCATGAAGCACCATCTTGCCTTCTTTGCCGCCGCCGCAGTCGTTCTCCTCTCTCCCGCCGCGCGCGCCGCCTCCAATGTTCATCTTGGCCATCTTCGCTGTGAATATCTGGAAAACCCGCTCGGTGTGGACGCCGCGCATCCACGGCTGAGTTGGCAGATGCAGTCGCCCACGCGCGGTCAAAAACAAACGGCGTATCAGGTTTTGGTGGCGAGCAGCGCAGCCGCCCTGAAATCTGGCAAAGGCGATCTTTGGGATAGCGGCAAGGTGGCGTCCGATGATGCGCTGACAATCCCGTACTCGGGACGGCCACTGGCCTCGGGACAGAATTGCTGGTGGAAGGTGCGCGTTTGGGACAAGGATGGCGCTGTGACCGAGAGCCCGGCGGCATCCTGGCGCATGGGGCTGCTGAAGCCTTCGGATTGGAAGGCGCAATGGATCTCCGCGCAGACGCCGCGCGACGTGAAGGCCGACGGCAAGATGCTCGCTCCCTCGTCTTACCTGCGCCGGACGTTTACTCTCGGGAAGACCATCAAGCAAGCCACGATTTTTGCGACGGCGCACGGCGTCTATGAACTGCATCTGAACGGCGCGAAGGTTGGCAATGCGGTCCTGGCGCCGGGATGGACGGATTACAACAAGCGCGTGGAGTATCAGGTCTACGACGTGACATCGGCGCTGAAGAGCGGCGCGAACACCATCGGCGCCGTTCTTGGCGATGGTTGGTACAGCGGCTTCATCGGTTTCGGCGGTCGGCGGGATTACTACGGGGTTCGTCCGGAAATGCGTCTCCAAATAGAGATCGTATTCACCGATGGAACGCGTCAGACGATCGCGACCGACGGAACTTGGAAGGGATCGCAGGGTCCGATTACCTACTCAGATATGCTCCAGGGCGAATCGTACGATGCGCGCAAGGAACTGACGGGCTGGGATCTTCCCAGCGCCAAGGGCGCCGGCTGGAATTCCGTCGTTCTCGACGCGTCGAAGAAATCCGCCAATCAGGTGGATGTGACTTCCAAAGTGGTGTCGATGGTGACGGACAACAAGGTCTCCGTCGTCTCCGGCAACGATCTCGGAGGCGATCCCGCCTACAATACTGTCAAGCATTTGCGTGTGGACTACACGCTGGACGGCGCCGCGCACTCACAGACGGCGAATGAGAAGGATACGATCCAGATCCCCGGCCCCGGCGAGGCGCCTGGTAAGCTCGTCATCCGAAAGGCCGTTTATGGCGTGATCGATCAGCCGGGCGTGAACGCCATGCTGGTCGCGCAGCATGGCCCGGCCATCCGTGTGACCGAGCACATCAAGCCGATCGGTATGACCGAGCCGAAGCCTGGAACCTATGTCGTGGACCTCGGCCAGAACATGGTCGGCTGGACGCGGCTGAAAGTCCAGGCCAAGGCGGGGACGCGCATTCAGCTGCGCTTCGCCGAAATGCTCAGTCCCGACGGCGAAGTTTACACCACGAACCTGCGCTCGGCAAATTCTACCGACACCTATATCTGCAAGGGCGGCGGCGTCGAAGTCTGGGAGCCGCACTTCACGTTCCATGGTTTCCGTTACGTTGAAGTGACGGGATTCCCCGGCAAGCCGGGATTGGATGCGCTGACCGGATGCGTCGTCGGGTCGGACACTCCGAAGACGGGGACATTCGAATGTTCCAGCGAACTCGTGAACAAGCTTCAGCACAACATCGACTGGGGACAGCGCGGCAACTTCCTGAGCGTTCCAACCGACTGCCCGCAGCGCGATGAGCGACTCGGCTGGATGGGCGACGCGCAGATCTTCGTCCGCACCGCGACTTACAACCGAGATACCGCCGGCTTCTATGAGAAGTGGATGCAGGATGTCGAGGACGCGCAGTCGGCCGGCGGCGCCTTCTCCGATGTCTCCCCGCGCAAAGTGGACGACAACGACGGCGCTCCCGCCTGGGGCGACGCCGGTGTGATCGTTCCATGGACCGTTTATCAGGCGTATGGTGACACAACCATCATCGAAAAGCATTGGGCCGCGATGAACGGCTGGATGAACTACATCACCAGCGTCAACCCCGACGGCCTTTGGATGCAGCGGCGCAACAACGACTTCGGCGACTGGCTTTCCATCAACGCCGATACGCCGAAAGACGTTCTTGCGACGGCATACTACGGTTACGACGCTTCGCTGATGGCGAAGATGGCGCGTGTTCTGGGCCGCACGGATGAGGCCGCTAAGTATGACGCTCTCTTCGAGCATATCAAGAGCGCCTTCAATACGGCGTTTGTGTCGGCGGACGGTAAGATCAAGGGCGATACGCAGACCGCCTATGTGCTCGCGCTGCGATTCAACCTGCTGCCCGATAATCTGCGCGCGATGGCGGCGACACATCTGACGGCGGATATCGCCGCCAAGAACAGCCACCTGTCGACCGGGTTTGTCGGCGTTGGCTATCTTTGCCCAACGCTCACGGCGACCGGCAATAACGATGTCGCGTATAAGCTGCTCCAAAACGATACGTTCCCCAGCTGGGGCTTCTCGATCCGCCACGGCGCCACGACGATCTGGGAGCGATGGGACGGCTGGACTCCCGAGAAGGGCTTCCAGGACCCCGGCATGAACTCGTTCAACCACTACTCCCTCGGCTCAGTTGGGCAGTGGCTCTATCAAGACGTCGCCGGGATCGATACCGATCCCAATCAGCCCGGCTACAAGCATATCCTGCTGCATCCGCATCCGGGACCGGGGTTGACCCACGCCGCCGCGACCTTCGACAGTGTCCATGGGCCTATCGCCAGCGGCTGGAAGATCCAGAACGGGAAATTTGTTTGGAATGTCTCCGTTCCCGCCAACACGACGGCGACGGCGTGGATCCCGACGCCGAGCGCTTCCGGGATCACCGAAGGCGGCAAAGCGGTCAATACGGCCGCCGGCGTCAAGTTCGTTCGGGAGGAATCTGGGGCGGCCGTGTATGAACTACAATCAGGAACATACACCTTCTCCGCGCCGGCCCTTTAATCGCTGACAAACGGCGGACGGCCGAGGCAAGTATGACGAAATGAATACACCATTCCTACAAGTAAGCGGCCTGAGCAAAGCGTACAACGGTATCCCGGCGCTTTCCGGTGTCAGCATCGATATTGAGCCGGGCGAACTCCATGCGCTGATGGGCGAAAACGGGGCGGGGAAATCCACCCTGATCAAGTGCCTGTCCGGAGTCGTCCGGCCTGACGGCGGCGAGGTTCGGGTCAATGGCGTCGCCGTCTCTCTCGGAGACATTCGCGCTTCCGAGACGGCGGGGATCGTCGCGCTTCATCAAGAATCCACGGCGTTCGCGCACCTGAATGCGATCGACAATATCTTTGTCGGTCGCGAGCCGCGCATTGGGCCGGGTCTGCTGGACCGGCCCCGGATGCGGCGCGAGGCGCAGGCGCTGCTGGATCGCTTGGGCGAAAAGATCGATCTGGACCGGCCGCTGGAGGAGCTTTCGCTCGCACAGCGCCAGATGGTCGGGATCGCGCGGGCTCTTTCCCACAAGAGTGGGCTGCTGATTATGGACGAGCCGACAGCGTCGCTGTCCGCTCGCGAGACGGAAACGCTTTTTCGGATCATCCGGCAGCTGCAAAGTGAAGGCGTCGCCATTCTCTATGTCAGCCACCGGATGGAGGAAGTCTTCGCGCTGTCCAGCCGGGTCACGATCCTGCGCGATGGCAAGCTTGTGGACACGCGGCCGATCGCCGATGTCAGCCGCGATGAGCTCGTCAAGCTGATGGTCGGTCGGGAGCTGCTGGCCGAGGAGAGCCGTGAGAGCACGGTGACGCTGGGCGAGGTCATGCTGGATGTTCGCGGCCTGACCCGGCCGGGCGTGTTCCAGGATATTTCACTTTCGGTGCGCGCCGGCGAAATCGTCGGTCTCGCTGGCCTGGTCGGCGCGGGGCGCTCGGAAGTGGCTGCGTCTATTTTCGGTGTGGACCGCCCGGCTTCCGGCGCCGTCTCCATTGCGGGCAAGCCGCTGCCGGCGGGCTCCATCCCGAAGTCGATCGGGTGCGGCCTGGCTCTCGTCCCCGAGGACCGGCAGCATCAGGGATTGGTGCTGCCGCTGACCGTGGGGACGAATTTACTGCTCACCGTGCTCGGTTCGCCGTCCATGGGGGCTCTGCGCTCGTCGGACAAAGAAAACAAAGTCGTCGCGGACTTGATGCGCGATTTGTCAGTCAAGGCCGCCGGGCCGGGGATTGCGGCGAATACGCTGTCGGGCGGCAACCAGCAGAAGCTAGCGCTCGGCAAGTGGCTGGCCGCGGCGCCCCGCGTGCTGATCCTCGATGAGCCGACCCGCGGCGTCGATGTCGGCGCCAAGGCGGACGTATATCGCATCATCCGCCAACTGGCGAAGGATGGGATGGCGACGCTGCTCATTTCGTCGGACCTGCCCGAACTGTTGACCCTGAGCGATCGGATCTTGGTCATGAGCCAGGGGCGAATTCGCGGCGAGCTGACCCGCGCGGAGGCTACGGAGGAGAAGATATTGGCGCTTGCTCTGCATACGGAGAATTCGTCTGTGAAGGTGGTTGCATGACAACGCAAGCGATAAGTAACCCGGCGCCCGGCTTTGGCGCGACATTGAGTCGTCTGTCGCGCCAGCGCGAATATGGCGTTCTGGCGCTGCTCCTCCTCACCATCTTCGCAGTCAGCCTGGTCAACCACTCCTTTTTGGCCGGCGGTAACATTCGCGACATTCTGGTGTCCAGCGTTCCCGCCGTGATCGTCGCCTGCGGGCTTACGCTCGTGATCGTCATGGGCGAAATCGATATCTCCATGGGCGCGCTGATGGGCCTGCTGGCGACTGTCATGGGGCAGCTCACAACCCCGGCGCACGCAAATCTCCCGGTGGCGGTCGGTATTATCGTGACCTTGCTGCTCGGCGCGGGCATTGGCTTGATCAACGGCCTGCTCGTGGCGTATGGCCGGATGCCGTCCATCATCGTCACACTCGGAATGCTGACGGTCTTGCACGGCGTTAATCTGACGCTTATCAACGGGCATTACATCACGGATCTGCCTGCGGGGCTTCGCTTCTTTGGCATTGGAACATTTTTGGGCATTCCCATCAGCCTGTGGGTGACGGCGGCGGTCGTTATCCTTGCGATCCTGCTTGTGCGGCAGACGCCGCTGGGCCGCCGGATCTACGCCGCCGGCAGTAATCCCGAGGCGGCGCGGCTCGCCGGCCTGCCGGTGCGTAATTTGAAAGTCTTCGTGTTCATGCTGACGGGCCTTCTGGTTGCTGTGGCGACCGTGGTCAGCGTGCCGCGTTTGGGCGTGATCGAATCCGGAATTGGACAGAACTTTGAGCTGGTGGTCGTCACCTGTGTCGTCGTTGGCGGAACCTCGATCAGCGGCGGTCGCGGAACGATCATCGGATCGGTGCTTGCGGCGCTGCTGCTCGGCGTCATCAGTCCAATGCTGATCTTTCTGCGCCTCGGCGAGTCCGCAACCTATTGGGACCGAGCGATCCAGGGCGCGTTCATCCTGGTCGCGGTGCTGATCGACCATGTGGCGCGTAGCCGCCGGGGGACGCACTAATTATGGAACAGATCACCAAGCCCAAATCCGAGCGTGCGCTTGCGGCCAAGCAGCCCTCGCCGCTGCGCGGCGTATTGCCCTCACGCCAGGAAATCGTTCTGATCGTTCTGCTGGCGGGGCTTCTCATCATGGCGTCGTCGCTCAGCCCGCGCTTTCTGAATCCGGACGTGCAGATTACTCTGTCCACGCAAGTCTGGGAATTGGCGCTGCTGGCGATCCCGATGACCTTGATCATCATCACGGCAGGGATCGATCTGTCGGTTGGCTCGACCATGGCGCTCTGTGCCGTCGTCTTCGGCCTGTGCTTCAAGAATCATGTCCCGCTGCCGATCGCCGGCGTCCTGACGCTTGCGACCGGGGTGGCGGCCGGCGCTCTGAACGGCTTCTTTATTACTCGCGTCAAAGTGCACCCGCTGATCGTCACGCTCGCCACCCTGGCCGCCTTTCGCGGCGTCGCCGAGGGCATCAGCCATGGCAGCCCTGTTTCGGGCTTCCCCGATAGCTTCACATGGCTGGGGCAGGGGACACTGCTGGGGCTGCCGATTTCCGGACTGATCTTCACGGTTGCGGTCATCGTCGTCGGCCTGCTCGCGGCGCGCACCCCGATGGGCTTGTGGCTTTCTTCGGTCGGCTTCAATGAGACCGCGTCGAAGTATTCGGGCATTCAGGTCGATCGCATCAAGATGTGGCTGTATACGCTGTCGGGCGCCACGGCGGGGTTGGCGGCGCTGTTGTTTATCGCCCGCCGCAATACGGCCAAGGCGGACATCGGGACGGGGATGGAACTCGACGTCATTACGGCGGTTGTTTTAGGCGGCACGAGCATTTTCGGCGGCCGCGGCCGTTTGTTCGGAACCGTGCTGGGCGTCCTGCTCATCCACGAAACACGTGAATTCGTTTCCTGGCAATGGAACAGAGATGAGCTCAAGCTCATCATCATCGGCGGCCTGCTCATTCTGTCGGTTCTGGCCGATAGCCTTCTCACGCCGAAAGGGCGGAAGGCGTAGCAGACCCACCCCGGCGCTTCGCGCCACCCCTCCCGCAGCGGGAAGGGAGTTCAGAGAATAACGCAGACGGTATTCGTAAGCGAAGTTCTTATAAACCCTTCCCGCTGAGGGAGGGGTGGCGCGAAGCG
>JAOQAA010000172.1 GCA_025963815.1 Capsulimonas sp. | reverse complement strand
CAAACTAGCGACAACGCCACCGCCGGGAAGCTCCTGCAACCCAGCCTTGGCGAGCACTAGGGCAATATCACTCCGAGTAGGTTTGAGCATCTGGCGAACGTCTATGTCGTTGTTGGAAGTTTGCATCACAATATTTCTCTCCTAATAGTAAGAGACACGAAGACCATAAGAAAGTTGCATCTGGAAAACGGCCCGGCCTCTCGATGAGGCCGGGCCGTTGGCATTCCGTGGATGTACGGAATGGAAATGAACCTCTAAACGGGTTGTCTCTCTATGGCTTCTTTGACAAGGATGCTAAACTCTCCAAGATGCTGACGTATCTCATCTCTGCTCGTAGCTAAGTCAACTCCCTTACGATGATGACTGACTTCGTTACGCAGTCGCGTGTACAGGGTTTCATATTTTGCAGGCTTGGTGCTTGCTTTGATATCGTCAGGATCGATTGGCCGTTCCGTATATGGTACTCCGGGGCGAAGTTGCCGAATAGCATTGTCGATTGGCGCTTGAATTCCTTCCGGGGAAAACATTGCCTCCATCAGCCGGTACAAGCTCATAAAGCAATCGATCTTATCATGGGTATCGAGCACCTTGCGGTATCGATGATAGTAATTCTCCTTTGGGGGAGCTTTCAATAATGCTTCTTTCATCTTTTCTTCGTGGCCGGGTCCAAGGGTCATGGGACCGACTGATACGCTACTGGAAAAGAGGGTGTTACCATAGCCACTATCTTCCATTGCCTTCAGGATTGATCCGTCAGGTTGTGAAAACGATCCTGCCGCATTCATGAACACAGGATCGCTGATGACCCGCTGGAAGTACACTACCAGACGATCTACAAAGTCGTTAAGAATGGGTTGAACGTGAAGGCGCGCCTCTTTGAAATCTGTAAAGCCAACAGTGTAGACATTGAAATCAACACCCTCTCCCTCATTGCGGATATCGATGTGATCAATGTGTACATCAGGAGGATTTACCGTGAAGCTGTTCCAAATATACCGCTCCATATTCGCTCTGTAATACAGCACAACAGTTCCGTTTTCCATTAAACCTTCGCCTCTCTCATTTTTGTCACTTGATTACTTAGTGTCCAATTGAGAGCAAAAAGCGTCGCGATCAGGAAAATAATTTGCGGGTAGGGGAAAAGAGACGCGCGGCGACTGAACCGGGCGTCTCCGGCGATTGTGGGGGCGATGCGGGTCACTTGCCGCGATCTTTCTCTTCAAGTAAGTCGAAAACTTGGTTGATGGAAAGGACCATCGCCTCCGACGATCCGATTTCACCAGAGAGCTTGTTGTAACCTCCTAGTAGGGAAATCACCTGCATAGTATTCAATTCCGGTGGCGCTGAAGCTAGGCGTGACAGGTTAGCGGCCAGGATGCGCGTCAAGCCTCCTAGAAGCTGTCTGGAGACCTGTATCCGCCGGATGTTGTCGTCGCGAAAAACCTGCAATTCGGCTTCCCGCGCCTTCTCCCGCGCTATCCGTAGTTGTCGCCGCTCCGCGCGATCCCATTCCACCGCACGCTCTTTCCATCGAAACTGCTTTGCCCATTCACGCCAGCCGCCGGGCGCGGCGGGGTAAGATGCGCCCGGATCGCGCCCGGATCGCGCCCTGTATGCGGCGTTGATGGACCGGCCCACTCCCAGATCAAGGAAGGTCGTAAACGCTTGGTACGCCCTCTCCCCTTCATTTGGCAAGCGATCCCAAACCTCCCCGGCGGGTAAATCGTCGTCATCCCATCTTGCCATTACGAAACCTCATCCTCCGGCATGATCGCCAACAGGTTGACTAACGCTTCATCGCAGTCGCGGTCAAGTTGCCGTCCGATTGCCTCCCAATCGACCGGCGGCATGCGGCGTTCGGTAGGCGTCAGGATAGGGGCCGTGCCATCATGCTGTTGTTCCCAAGCGCGCCGAAATTGGCGCGCTTGCATTCGTTCAATTGGGTCATACATTATCTTCACCTTTCTCTAAAGCCAGCAGGAGACGGCGGCGAGATTTAAGCAAACCGATTTTGGCCGCTATAAGCCGAAGCTCAAGATCACGCCGTTCTGACGTCAAGCCAACCAAGGCCGCCATATCCGCCTGCGCTGTTGCAACCGTCTCACGGCGAAACATTAGCCCTAGCCCTGCCTCAGCCGCCGCGACTCGCGCGGCGGCTTTTCGCAGGTCAGTTTCAAAGCGTTCAAGACGATGCACGGTCGTTGTGTCGTCCACGGTCTATCCTCCAAAACCAAACATGCGTGTTGCGGCTTTGCTCCGGCTATCAAGTAGCTGACGAATTTGCCCGGCTGTTTGGGCCGCCCATGCGTTACAGGTGAGACTTTCGGCTTGCAACCCCTCCGATGCACCGCGCGCCGTGTCCAGTCGTTCAGCGGCTTCAATGGCGAGGTCAGATAGGCGTGTGAGGTTCTCGGAAGCCACACCGAGCGCTTCCCGCGCGATGTCTGCACGGCGACGGAACAACACTTCCCTTGCTCGAAGCGTCGCAATTTTTGCCGCCACAAGCTCGTGTTCGATATCCTCGCGGCGTTGACGGTGCAGTCGTATCGCCGCCGGGTCTCCGATTATGACGGCCTCACGCAACAAGCGGGGAAGCTCTTCGGCTTCCGTCCGGATCACGGCTTCAGCATCGACACAGTCCTCAAGCTTGATACGTAAGCCTTCGAGATCGCCATCCGAGTTTTCCGCTGGCGGCAAAGGTATCTCGGGGTCCGGCGCTGACGGTGGCGTGACTTGAATCGCCGCCCCCGGCGGCGAGGTCGGTTCAGGCGGCATGGTTACTAACGCCAACGCCTGCCGCGCATCCAGCATGATCCTTTCTGCTTCGGCGACCTCGCCGCGTATGCTCCATTCGCGTTCTTGAAGCGCCGCCATTTGAACCATGTCGTTATTGTCGATAGCCGCGCGCCTGAGCGCCGGTACGTTCAAGCGTTCAAGTTCGAGCCGGTTGAACTCGCTCTCAGCGTCGTGGACGGCCTTCTGAAGTTCGATCAGTTGGACCCCAGATACCGGAACGCTTACCGTATCCGGCGTCGAGATTGGCGCGGGGTCGCTCGTTATCGTGGACGGCGCTTTGCTTTCGCGCGCCGATGACTTGCGACTACCGCCAGAGGCGAGGATTGCTTCCATAGTCGATGCTGAAATTGGAACGGTCATTAGGATTTCCTTTCGTGTCATGCCGGTTTTGCCGGATCAGTCTTTCCGTATCGTGCCTCCATCTCAGCAATCTTGCTTTCCATGCTCTCACGCAATGATGGACCTTTCGGCTCGGCACGTAGCCATTGATCCGGCGTGTCGAGGAATGCTGAGATTGAATGTCGTCGCTCGATTACAAACTTGCTATCCGTAGCAAAAAAGCCTCGGATAGCACGCGCCGTCTTTGCTTCCCCCCACTTAGCAAGCAAACTCAGAAATTCTTTTTTCTGTTGCGGTTTGACTAGCTGTTCCTCGCCGTACTTTGCGCGGTCTGCCGATAGGAACAAGTCCAAGTCATCCTTTTTAGGGGGCGACTGCTCTCCCCCTAAGGTCTCAGAAGGTCTCCGATTTTCTTCACCGGTAAAGGGAGCGGCATTATGCATGGTTCCGGTCAATGCATTGTGCATGGCTGACGAACCTGCATTGTGCATGGATAGATCAATGCATTGTGCATGGTTCCGGTCAATGCATTGTGCATGGTTGGAGCTAGTCGGCTCAGTCTTCGTTGACCGGGCCTGTGTTCGCAATTCACGAGTTTTCCCATTTAACTTTTTCAGCTTTTGGAACGCGGCTTCATCAACTGCGGGTAGCTCGTGCATCAGTCGGTGCCAAGCAATCAGAAACGCGGCTTTATCAAGTTTCCAAAATGTGATCTTTAGCGTTTTCCTATCCTCACCTTTTCCCGTGGTGTGCTGATGAGAGGCCGTCGTCATCAGTGGTGCGCGGGTGTAGCTTGACCCATCATGTTCAAATGCGATTATTCGCGGGTTGCAAAGAATTTTGCCTGCGTCTATTGCGGCCTGCGTAGTTAATCCGCATAAGCCAAACCAATCCGCGAAAGCCATGGGGCTACCTTTGTCTCCAGGCTTCTCATCTGCTTCAAACGCGAGATACACGAACCTGCTCAACATCGCCGCCGCCTCGAACGATCCTGCGAGGATCGTCATTGTCTTGCGGATGACGACGGCGCGGGTTGTTGGGGCAGGGTCTTCCTTAGTTCCACGCTTCTTCATCCAAGCACGGAACATGGGTTCGATTACTGACGGATCGGGTATACTGGACATATCGAAGGCAACTCCTGTGACGATCCCCCTAGGCATGGGGGGATCGTCTTTTTTATCGTCAGTCCGCGTTCCGACAAATCAAGCGCGTCTTGCCGTGCTCATCCGTGAAGGCGGTCGGCAAGTTCTCGCAGGTTCGCCGCCGGGCTAAGATCGATAGCCTCCGGGCTTCGATAAAGAACGCCTGCCAAGGCTGATTATTTTCGGTTTCCAGCAATTTCCGCCTCCGTTCTGCCATGTGAGACTACCAATTCTCTTAGCGCCAATCGGGTCAGCGCCGCGAGCGTCAAACCTGTTTCAGCCTTGATGGTTAAAAGTTGTTCGTGTAACGTGTTGGGCAGGTCGAGCGATACCACCACGCGTCCCCCTGCCGTGTCTTTTGCCATTTTGTACCTCCTGAATGCTGACGTATTTTTACCACGTAATTACGTTGAAATTCAATACCAGCAAGTTGCTATTTTCGAGCAATCTCAATATATTTTTGATGATTATGCAGGTGTTTTACGACAATATAACGCTATAATTATTCAAGTTAGACAAATTCATACTTGACAATGTTACACTAACATAGTATACTTATGTAGGAGGTGACAAGATGCGAGGAAGACCAAAAAAGAAGCTGGAACTACTTAGCGTCCGGCAAGCGGCAATCGAGCTAGGGATCACGAGGGCGGCGGTATACGGAGCGGTCGCTTCTGGAAGGCTCGAAGCAATCGAAGTTGATACGTTTATCGTCCTGCAACCTTCAGCGGTGCAGGCGTTCAAGGAATTGCGACAGAAGGCGGGGAAAGATGAATAAGCGTGCAGTCTTATACTTGAGAGTTAGTACCAGCGAACAATTAGCGGGAACGTCGATTGATGGACAAAAATCCAGTTGTCTCGCGATGGCCGCAGTCGAGGGATTGCAGGTCGTCGGTATCTATTCCGAAGATGCCTCTGGCGCTTTATTTACTGCACGACCTGCTTTGATGGAAGCCCTTGCTGTAATCGAGCGCGGCGAAGCAGACACGCTGATTGCGCTGAAAATTGATAGATTGGGCCGAAGTGTCCGGGTCATCCGGGATGTTATAGATCGCATCCTTGCCGCTGGCGGAACCGTCCAAACAAGCGATTACAAATTAGACGGCTCACCGATGGGCCGGATGATGCTGACCTTGCTTTCAGGCTTTTCGGAACTCGAACGCGATACGATCCGCGAACGAACAAAAGGTGGATCACTCCGGCGCGCTCAGTCAGGTATCCAACCCCAACGAAGCCGCACTGCCTTTGGCTATCGCGTCAAAACGGCTCAGGACGGCGCACAAGGGCTTTACCCGGATGTACATGTCGGGGGTTATGTCTTGACCGACGATGCGCCTGTCATGGCCGAGGCGTTCCGCCGATACGATGAGGGCGCATCCCTACGCGCCGTCGCCAAATGGCTCCAAGCGACCTGCCCCCCTAGCATCGGAACAACATGGTATGCATCGACCTTGCGCGGCCTGCTTTCCAACCCGATTTTCAAGGGGCAAGCCTCCTACGGTAGACATCGCAAGATTACCAAAGAGGATGGCGCTGTTACCCGTTCAAAGATGATCTTGACTGGAAACGAAACGGTTATCCCCTGCCCTGCCATTGTGGATGAAGCGTTATGGGATCGGGTTCAGGTCCGGCTATCCGAGGCGCAAAAGGTATTTGGTGGAAATCCAAAACGGATGCACCTGCTCTCCGGCCTTTTGCGGTGTCCGACCTGTGGACGGTCGATGAATGGGTCACGGAGAAAGATCGGAAATGCCAGCTACCATACTTACGCCTGCCCACACTCCCGCCCCTCCCGCACTGTTACCGGGATCGTATGCAACAATAAGGTTTTAGACGGCCATACCGCCGAGCCGGTCATACTCCGTGGGATCGCCGATGTCGCTTCACGGCCAGAGGTGCTACGGGAGGCGCTGGAAGCCTACAGACGCGAGGAAGCCGCCACCTTTGACCCGGCGGCCATTGTCAAGACAGAAGCCGCCCTGCGCGCTTTAGACGCGAAAGAGACCGCCACTGTCGAGGCCCAGGTACAAGGCATCCAAGCCGGTGCTAATCCCAATGTCTATACATCTGCATTCGCGAAGATCGCGGAAGAACGGCAAACACTGCTTGAGCGACTGGCGGCCCTGGAAGCCCAGCAGAAGCGCTCAGGATCGGAGCGGCAGGATGACGCATACATTGTAGCGGCGGTCCTCAGAGACGCTGATATGGCGCTTAGTTGCGAATTCCTGACGGAGGCCGAACGACATAATTTATTGGCGCGTGTTGTGGAGAAGGTAGTACCGGAAGAGGTCGATGGGGAAACGGGATACCGTGTTTTTTTGCGGTCAAATACGGAAACTGTACATATAACTCAGCCGATGCGCCAGCCAGTGGCGCTGTAGGTTTTGGAAAGGCCGCTGATGGTGATGGTCCGCTCGCGCATGCCGGGAAGGTCAGCGATACGGATGTGCGGGCCTTCGTAGACCATGTGCTCGTAGATCTCATCGGTGATTGCGGTGACATCCCATTTCTGGCAAAGGTCGGCGATCTGTGTGAGTTCTTCGCGCGTGAAGACTTTGCCTGTCGGGTTATTCGGCGTATTGATGATAATTGCGCGCGTTTTGTCGTTGAACGCCGCCATGAGTTCGCCCAGATCGAACGACCAATCGGGCTCATGCAGGGTGACGAAGCGTGGGGTAGCGCCGGACAAGATGGCGTCGGGGCCATAGTTTTCGTAGAACGGCTCGAAGACGATGACTTCGTCGCCGGGATCGACGACGGCCATCAATGCCGCCATCATCGCCTCGGTCGCGCCGCACGCCACCGTGATCTCGCGTTCCGGGTCCGGGCGGTCGCCGTAAAAGTGCGCGGTCTTATCCGCGATGGCGTGGCGCAGCGAGCGAGCGCCCCATGTGACGGCGTACTGGTTCACATCATCCATGATCGCGCGGCACGCCGCTTCCTTCATCGCCAAGGGCGCGGGAAAGTCCGGGAAGCCCTGCGCGAGGTTGACGCCGGGCTTGTCGCCGCGCGCCAGAAAGAGGCGGGTCATTTCCCGAATGACGGACTCGCCGAAGAGCGAGGCTTTTTGGGAGGTACGAATGGGCATGGGTGTCCTGTGTGCTGCAAAAACTAAGAGCGCGGTACAATGCTCGTGGAGGCGTTCTCATGAGCAGCGTTCGTTTGGATTCTACCACCCAGGACAAGTTACGTCAAATCGCGGCGCGGAAAGGAATTTCGGTTTCCGAGGTTCATCGGGAGGCGCTGAGTGAGTATTTGGAGCGTGAGTTTGAGGCGACGAGGAAGAGCCGTTACAGCGATATGATTGGGATTGCAGATAGCGGTCGGACCGATCTATCCACAAACCATAAGCAAATATTCTGTGAGATTCTTGACGAGAAATATGCCAATAGCCAAGAGCGGGGAAAAGAAGCCAGCGAATGAATTCACGCAGGTGGATGACTGTACTTGTAGGCGCGAATTCATTCGCCGGCTTCTGACGCAGGCCGATTACGTCATTCCGCAAACGGCATCATTTCTTCGGTCAATCCCTCGCGGGGCATTTACAGATTTAGCGTCTCGATTAATTCGTCAAACGATATCGATCTCGGGCGCACTTGATCGATCGCTAAACAGCGGCGGGCGCCGCTGATTTTTGCGCGGTGATCGCCCAATCGAGGGCGTAGTCGGCGACGGATTCCCATCCGGGCTGGCCGACGGTGTAGTGGCTGCGGCCGGGGAACTCGTAGTAGTGAGTGACGGCTTTTGACAGTCGGTAGTGCTCCGCGTTGGCCTGATTGACGGCGGGGGGCATGATGTTGTCGGCGCCGCCGGCGAGGAAGAGCAAGGGCGCGCGGTCGTCGTTATGGTAATTGACATAGGCGGACTGGTGGCCGGGTGTGAAGTTCGCCAGGACGCCTTCCCACACGAATGCGCCCGGCGCGGGGATGTAGTAGCGCTCGTACGCCGCCTGGGATTCCTCCTCGCTCAAGGTGTTGGTGAACGCGAAGTGAAATTGTTCGGGTGTGAAGGGCGCGATATCGTGACGCGTGGATGGGTGGCTCAGGATTGGGAAAATGGACTCGACCTGTGACAGTGGGACCACGTAAACGCCCTCGGCCGGAACGGAGTCGATTGCGACACCTGCCGCGCCGAAGCCGTGGTCGAGCAGGATCTGCACGATCACTCCGCCCTGGGAATGTCCTATCAAAATCGGCGGCGTATCCAGAGCGCCGATGATGTCTTCAAAGTGCTTGACCACACCGGGCATGGTCAGCGCCGTAATGGGCGATGGGTCTGCGCGCAGGGCTTCGACCTCGACTTCCAGGCCGGGATACGCCGGGGCGATCACCTTATAGCCCTTGTTCGTGTAGTGCTGGACCCAGTGCTCCCAGCTGCGCGGCGTCATCCAGAGTCCGTGGACCAGGACGATGGTATCGGCAAGTTTTGGAACGGAAGTACTTACGGTCATGATACTCTCCTCGGAAGGGCGGATGCTATGGGACGGTCTGGCTCGGCGCGAGTGCGTATTCCGCTCGCGCCGAGCCAATCCCTCTTTAGGATTCGATAAAGGCCAGCAGATCGGCGTTGAACTCATCCTGGTGTGTGGTAGCGAGGCCATGCGGGGCGCCGGGGTAGATCTTCAGGGTGGCGTCCTTAATAAGCTTAGCCGTGAGAAGCGCCGAAGCGCCGATGGGGACGATCTGGTCGGCGTCGCCGTGCGCAACCAATGTCGGGATATCGAACTTCTTCAAGTCCTCGGTGAAGTCGGTTTCGGAGAACTGCTTGACGCAATCCAGCACGCTCTTGATCCCGGCCTGCATGCCCTGGAGCCAGAACGCATCGATCGCTCCCTGGTTGGGTGTGGCGCCCTCACGGTTGAAGCCGTAGAATGGGACGGCAAGGTCCTTGAAGAACTGCGAGCGGTTGTTGAACGTGTTCGTGCGAATGCCGTCGAAGACTTCGATCGGCAGGCCGCCGGGGTTGGCGTCCGTCTTGAGCATCAATGGCGGCACTGCGCCCAGAAGAACGGCTTTGGCGACGCGTGACGTTCCGTGGCGGCCAATGTAGTGCGCCACTTCTCCGCCGCCCGTGG
>JAOQAA010000160.1 GCA_025963815.1 Capsulimonas sp. | reverse complement strand
CAGGGTCGCGGGACCATCCGCCGCTTCAATCTCCAAAACCGAATCGTCGCCATCGCTGTCCTGATAGCGCCACACGTAAGTCGGCTCCGTCACGACGTGGACGATATGGTCTTCCGTATCATCGCCCAGGAAAATCTGAATCGTCCCCTCTTCCCCATCCTTGAAATCCACCGACACGCCGGTCAGGGTCAGACCCTGCGCGATCATCTCCGCTTCTTCCGCGTTCGGGTCGCCGTAGGACGAGCCCACTTCCACCGTCACCGCCTGTCCGGAATAGCGCTGGCTGAACTCGGTGAAGAATTCCGTCCACTGATGCGCGGGAACCTCCTGCGCCTCCATCACGGAAGCCCCCTCCTCTTCCTCGTCGTCGCTCTCATCGACACTCTCGTAATCACTGGAAGAATTGACGTTCAGGCTCATTGATGTTTCTCCGATATCCGTAATCTGGACGGCCCGGCTTTGCAGAACCGCCGGCCGCAATCCACGTTTACCCAATCCCACGGAAAATCTTTCAACAATTTTTCACTCACGCTCGATTCTCAGCTCACACGGTTTTCGATCGCATCGTCCGGGGGAATGATGACACCGAGACAACGGCATTCCGATACGAGAAAGGGAATATAATGGCTCAAGATATCAAAGAAGAAATCGTCAACCGATTGGCCGCCGAGAATCCGGTTTCGACCGACGCGCAGCAGCCGGCCCCGCCGCCGTCCGGGGGCCAGGTTGGGCCAAGCCCTGGCGCGGAGGCGCTGGAAGCCGCCCCGGAGATGCATACAATCACACCCTCCGACACACTCGATCCCGACGAAAACACGAACAACAGTCTCGATGCGTCGGACGCGCCGGAGACGGACGACGGTCCTGAACCGGGCGGTGTCGGTGACGGCGGTTCGGACGGCTCGACACGCACACACACCTCTTAAACGCCCCTTGCGGCCGCTTCCGGGAGGCGGCCGCAATTCCATGCTTGCCGCCTCGAGCGTTTCATGCTAAACTAGCACAAGAGCGCCACCTATGAACAACTCCAAAAGTATTCGCCGGCTGTACGCGCGTATTCGGTTTGTGCTCTCGCTGTTTATCCTCGGCCTGGTAGTCAGCGGCGCGACCGCAATTCCCCTTGCCGATGAGCTGGACATGCTGACACAGTGGATAGGCCTGCCCGCCACCGCCGATCCGCGCCACTATACGGGCCTGGACGCCTGGCTGCTCACCGTGCGCGCGGCGCTGCATACGGTGGACGCGCGCATGCCGTTTCTGTTCTACGGCACGGACTGGCTCGCCTTCGGCCACTTCGCCATCGCCATCGCATTCCTCGGGCCCTGGCGCGAGCCGGTCCGCAATGTCTGGGTCATCACCTTCGGCATGATCATCTGCGTGCTCGTGATTCCCTACGCCCTCGTATTTGGCCCCCTGCGAGGAATACCGTTTTATTGGCGGCTGATCGACTGCGCCTTCGGCGTCGCCGGCTTCTTTCCGCTGCTCTGGTGCCGGCTGATGATCGGCCAGCTGGAGCGACGCGGGGTTTCCGCGTACTAAATCCTCGAATTCAGCAACCGCAACCGGTTACAAAAGAGATTACATTTGACAGCAAGTTCATGATATTTTCATAAACTCCGGGTATTCCTTTAATAGCAAGTGCGGAGGAAACCATGAGAGTTCTAGTAATTGAGAGTGAAGTAGCGCTGGCGGCGACGATTCGACGCAGTCTGCGGGAGCATCGGTTCAAAGTGGATGTGGCGCTGGACGGCCGCTCGGGCCTCGCGCGCGCCTTCGTTCGTCCCTATTCCGCGATCGTCGTGGACCAGGCGCTCCCTGATCTCTGCGGCGACGAAATCTGCCGAACCCTGCGCGCCGACGGAAGCCAATCCCCCTTGCTCATGCTGACCGATCCCCATACGGAATGCGCGAATGGGTCCAAGGCCGAAGGCACTGGGCCCGACGACTGTCTGTCCCGGCCCTTTGACGTCTCCGACCTGCTGACGCGCCTTCGCCTGCTGCTGCGCCGCAATCGCGTCCACAAGGAGCCGGTCATCCGGGTCGCCGATCTCACCATCGACACCGACAGCCACGAAGTCACCCGCGCCGGCCGTAAGATCGGACTGACTAGCCGCGAATACACCCTGCTCGAAGCCCTCGCCGCCCAGGAAGGTCACGCGCTGGACCGCGCCGCCATCCAGGAGCGGGTCTGGCTGGACGAAGACAGCGCCTCAAACACCGTGGATGTCCACATCGGCGTGCTGCGCAAGAAGATCGATCAGGGCCACGAGGAAAAGCTCATCCATACCGTACGCGGCATCGGATACGTCGTGCGCCGCGGCCTTGAAGAAATCAGCGCCTCTGGCTCCGCCGCGCTTCTGCATCACTGATCGTTCCTCTCAGCGATTTTACGGCGCCGCGAATGATGTTCGCTTCACAGACGAAGCTCCCCAAACATCAAGACGAGCGGCGCCGGCCCCACTCCGCCATTTCTTCCAACTTTCTCATTGACATCAAAAGCAACTTGTGATATCTTTAAACTATCGCGTTGACTTAACGGTTAAGTCAATGCATTAAAGCTATCGACGCCGATAAGGAAACGCTTTCCATGACTTCGCGACATCGTCTGTTCGCTGCTTCGGCGGCCGCCGGTTTGATCTTGTCTCTCGGCGCATCAGCGCAAGCCGCGCCGCCGGCGGGTTATACGCTCGCCTGGAGTGATGAGTTTCACAAGGATGTCGGGGCGCAGGCCGACGAGTCCAGTTGGAACCTGGAGACCGGGCCGAACCACGCCAATGCGGAGCTGGAGATTTACACGAACGACCAGGAGCATGGGCATATAGTGGCGGACCCGAGGGCGACGGACGGGCGCGCGTTTCAAATCCTGTCCACAACCGGGAAACAGTATGAGTCGGTCCGTATGACGACGGCGCACAAGAAGCCGTTTCAATATGGATTTGTCGAGGCGCGTATCCAATTGCCCTATGGGCAGGGAATTTGGCCGGCGTTCTGGATGCTCGGCGAGAACATCGGGCAGGTCGGCTGGCCTCGGTGCGGCGAGATCGATATCATGGAAAACATCGGCATGAAGTCGTGGGCGAACCTCAACTTGAGCAGTCTGCACAGCGCGAGCGCAGCGCCGCCGCACGGCGACCTGATCAAGAACGACCCATACACGCTTCCCAAGGGCCAGATTTTCACGAACAGCTACCATCTCTTTCAAATGCAGTGGGTGAAAGATTCGATCGCGTTTTACATCGACGGCAATCTGTACGAAACGCGCACGGCGGCGGAGTATGGCGAGAATCCCTATCCATTCAATGCGCCGTTTTTCTTTCTGATCAACACGGCCGTCGGCGGATCATGGCCAGGCAATCCGGACAAAACGACCGTGTTTCCGCAGAAAATGCTGATCGACTATGTCCGTGTTTATAAGGGCGCGCCGAAGACGCCGCCCGCGCCCCGCAGCCTCCGCAGTGCGCCGGGAGACAGCCGCCAGATCCTGCTGTCCTGGCCGAGCGATATCAACGCGACGTCCTACAACGTCTACCGAAGCGCGAAGCGCGGCGCCCCGGCCGGGAAACCAATCGCGACGGGAGTGGCCGCCCAGCCATTTGTCGACTCCGGACTAACACCCAAGACCAAGTACTTCTATCGTATCGCCGCCGTGAACGGCGCTGGCGTATCCAAGCTTTCGAGCGACATTGCGGCCATCGCGCCTCCGATTTCCGAATCGCCTTATCTGGGCGTCGCGGCGACCATCCCGGGCGTGGTGCAGATGGAGAACTATGACAAAGGCGGCGAGGGCGTGGCCTTCCACGATACGGACGCCAAAAACAACGGCAATGCCTACCGGCCGCTTCAAGGCGTCGATGTAGAAGCGTCGGGCAATGTCGGCGAGGGCTTCCATATCGGATGGACGGCGGACGGCGAGTGGATCAAGTACACCGTCAGCGTCAAGCAGCCCGGAAAATACACGGTCACCTTCCGCGCAGGCGTCGCCGGAAACGGCGGCAGTTTCCATCTGGAGAATGCTAAAGGCGTCAACCTCACCGGTCCCATCACCGTAGGCGACACGGGCGGCTGGCGGAACTGGGTTCCCGTCAAGGCGCAATTGACGCTGCCCGCCGGCAAGCAAACGCTCAAACTCGTGGAGGATCATGCTGGGTATAATCTGGATTCCATGACATTCACACGGTCTTAATTGGCCTCCTGACCCTAATTATGGGGAAGAAATAATCGTATGCGCCGAAACGAAGCCCCCACCCTGACCGATGTCGCGCGCCGCGCGGGAGTGAACAAGATCACTGCGTCCGTCGTTCTCAGCGGCGGACGCAGTAATACGCGCGTCTCCGACGCCACCCGCGAGCGGATCATCGCGGCGGCGGCGGAGCTGCGCTACGAGCCGAACGCCATCGCCCGCTCCCTGCGGCGGCGCGAGACGCAGGCGATCGGCTTCTACATGGGCGGCTTTATCGATGCGCGCAGCCTCTTTCTCGCCGAAGTCCTCAGCGGCATCCAGCAGTCGTGCGAACGTCATCAGCGCGACTTTATGATGCATGGCGCCTTTCGCGGCGACACCATCGACGACATTTACACGGAGCTCGTCAACGGCAAAGTTGACGGCTTGATCCTGCACGCCTTCAGCGACAGCGCCCTCGCTCCTCGCCTCGCCACGTCTCATCTCCCCGTGATCGCCATCACCGATCCCATCGCCGGTCTCCCCTCGATCTGCGTGGACGACGCCGCGGGCGGCCGCCTCCAGGCCGAATACCTGGCCGCCGCCGGACATCGCCACGTCCTCTACGGCGTCTGCCCTTTCCGTCTCAGCTCCACTGTCCGCCGCTACGAAGCCTTCTGCGCCGCCGCCTATGAACTGGGCATGACCGTCACCGCCGGCGCGGCGCGCACCGACAACGACATCGTCAGCGGCGTCGAGCGCCACTTCCTGGAGCTGGAGACGGGCAAGCGCCCCACCGCCGCCGTCTGCTGGAACGACGAGTTCGCTTACCAGATGATCGAATACCTCCGCGCCCAGGGGATCAACGTTCCCGGCGACCTCGCCGTCGTCGGCTTCGACGGCTCCACGTCCCCGATTCCCTCCGCCTACCGCCTCACCACCATCCGCGCCCCCTGGCGCAAAATGGCCGGCGACGCCGTCTCCCTGCTCATCGCCCACCGCGAAGGCGCGGCGCTCCCCGAACAAACCATCCTTCCCGTCGAGTTCGTCCACGGCGACACCGCCTAAAATTTCTCACCCTCATTCGTCCCAAATTTATTTTCAGACTTTGCGATATTTTTCACGATATCGGGTATATTTAAAAAGTGAACACGTTCACTCTAATTTTAATCGTCGCTCACAAGGAGCAAATTCATGGGAATTGAGGCAGTGAAACTTAATCGCGCACAGTACCGCAAACGCCGCCGCACGATGGGCGAGATGGATCGGCGCAAGATGACGTGGACATTCGTGCTTTACTGTTTGAAGCAGGGTGCGTGGCGAGGCTGTGCTTACGGAGCGGTCTACGGAATCCTCGGTTCCTGGTACGGAATATTATGCGGCGGCGCGTATGGCCTGAGCATAGGAGCGGTCGTCGGACTTCTGAACGGCGTCGTGATATCCGCGATTAATGCAATACAGTCGCAGCGAACCGTGGAAGAACGCTATTTTCTGCGGACCGTCGCGCGTGTTAGCCCGGTCCTCACTTTGATCGCGACCCATCTTGCGCTGTGCATTCCTCGAAACGGATGGGCGCCGAACTTCACGCTGTCGGAGTTAACGCCCAACGCTCTCTTCGATTACATCCCCTCCCTGATCGCCGCCTTCGCGGCGTGGCAGGCGGCGCGGAAGATGGGCGACTGGTACTTCGAATGAGCGCCGGGACGGCATAAAGGACAAGAGAATGAAAATCGAATGCGGGCGAGAATGCCCGGAACCAAAATCACTACCCACGTTCACCATGGAAGGCTCCGGCAGTTCGGCGCTCATGGCGCTCAGACTGATCTGGCATTGGACCTGGCAGCTTTCCATGCGTGGATTCCTTTACGGCGCCTTTTACGGCGTCTGGTTCTTCATCATCGGCGCCATGTTTGGCTGCGTGATCGGCCTCATGGCCGGCGCCGTGTGCGGCGTGCTGGAGGGCCTGATATTTGCGATACTTTACGTCGTGTTGGAAAGGCGAGGCAACAGCGTCAAGACGTTTTTGTCGGTCGTCACAAGGACGGCTCCGTTTCTGACGTTCGTGACTTGCTGCTGCCTGATGGTCGGGATGTCGACGCCAAACCACAATCTTTTTAGCGACGAGGCGGCGTCCGCTCTCTTTGTGGCTCTCATTCCTTGCTCGCTGGCGGCGTTGGCCGCGTGGCAAACGGCGCGAAAAATGGCGGATTGGGATTTTGAGTAATCGGGGCGCAATTAAGAGGACCGGACAGTGAAAATTGAATGCGGCAGAGAGTGCCCAGAGCCAAAGAGCCTCCACGAGCCCAGTGAGAATATGCTTTCGCTTCGACTGATCTGGCATGGCGTGACGCAGGGCATGGTGCGCGGCTTTCTCTACGGCGCCCTGGTGGGAGTCTGGTTCTGGATTATCGGGGCGATTTATGGATGTGTCATTGGAGCAGTCGCAGGACTGGCGCTCGGACTGCTGGACGGGATCGTGCTCGCGGCGCTGATGCGGCGACATCAGCGAGAACTGGGAACGGCGGACGGGTTTGTTCGGCGAGCGTCACACATTATGCCCACTTTCACGTTAACCGTCTGCCTAACACTCTTCTGCGCCGTTCCGTTGGTCAACAGTCTGAGGGACGCCGGGAGCGTGCAATGGAATGTCGTCGGCTACGCGCTCGCGATCGGCGTCATCCCATCGTGCATCGCGGCGTTCGCCGCGTGGCAAAGCGTCCAAAAGCTGCGGGAGTGGTATAAATAGATCAGAGCGGTGAGAGGATTGGCCCGACTTTGACCCATGATCCACAATTTATCTGGTGTCGTATCTGTGAAAGCGTCTACGATGCGGACGAAGCCCGGCGCGGCGTCTGCCCGCTTTGCGGTGCCGCGCGTTCGCCGGGGACATGGATGGAATGGGAGCGGTTCCATTCGCTCCACCCAAACCATCCCCGCGTTCCCACCGCCGGAATGCGATATCGCCTGACAAACGTCGACGCACGCGCCGAGTTGGACAGGACATCAACACGGAATATCACCGTGCGGGAGATGCCGGAAGAGATTGTCGCGCACTGGCTGACGCAGGGCGTCATGCGCGGTCTCTTCTATGGAATGCTTTACGGCGCCTGCATCGGAATACTCTCAGACATTTACTTGTTGCTGGTGGAAGCATTCGCCGGAGCCATCACCGGCGCGATTGTTGGGTGCGTCGCCGGATTCTTGACCGGACTGCTGAACGCCGCCGCGCTCGCCTTCACTTACCGCTGGCATCGAAATCGCCCCGAGCCG
>JAOQAA010000132.1 GCA_025963815.1 Capsulimonas sp. | reverse complement strand
GGATCCTCAGTACAAAAACAGCGAGTTTGCATTTCTGGTCAGCAAGAACGGCCTCGTGGTCGCGCATCCGAAGACGGATCTCCTCCCGCACAAGGGGTTTAAAGGCGAGACGATCGATCATCTGGCGGACGGAAAGCTGACGCTGCGCTCCGCATCCGGCGTGGCGGTGGCGAAACTGAACGGCGACGCGCGGCGAGTCTACTGGGCGACGGCGCCGGCGACCGGCTGGAAGGTCGTGATCGACGTTTCTCAGGACGCCGTCATGGCTCCGCTCACGACGCTGCGCAATCGCGCGCTGCTGCTGAGTGTCTTCTCAGTCGTGCTGATGGTCTTCGTGGTGTTTGTGATTTCGACAAAGATGATGCGGCCGCTTGGCGCGCTTTCGAGCGCTGCGGCGGGTCTGGCGGACGGCGATGTCCATCAGACGATTGATGTGCGGTCGGGCGATGAGATCGGAAAGATCGCAGACGCGCTTCGATCCGTGATCGATTATCAAAAGGAGATGGCGGACGCCGCGGGGCGCATCGCGCGCAAAGACCTGACCGTTGTGGTTGCGCCCAAATCGGGGCGGGACGCGCTGGGATGCTCGTTCGCGCTGATGACGGAGAATTTACGCGCGCTCGCCGGCGATTTACAGACCGCCGCACTGGGAGTGACATTCGCCTCGCAGTCGCTCGCGAAGTCTTCGCATCAGGTCGGCGCGACCGCCGACGGGATCAGCGCGACCATGGCCGAAGTCGCGCAGGCGACGGACCAATCGGCGCGGGGCGCAAGCGAAGTGGCGCAGGGCGCCGCCAACCAGGCGCGTTCGATTGCGGAAGGCGCCGCGCTGGTGACGCAGCTTGGCGTGGCGGTGCGCAATGTCAGCCAGGACGCCGGGGAAGCGACGCGCGCGGCGTCCGACGCCACCACAGCCGCCGGAGCCGGCGCCGCAGCGGTCTCCCAGACCGTGGCGGGAATGCGCGCCATCCGGCAGACCATCACCGACAGCGCCGCCGTGGTCGGCTCTCTGGAGCAATCATCGGAAAAGATCGGCGGGATCGTGCAGACGATCGAGCAGATCGCCGAGCAAACCAACCTGCTGGCGCTGAACGCCGCCATCGAGGCCGCCCGGGCCGGAGAATCGGGACGCGGCTTCGCCGTGGTCGCCGATGAAGTGCGCAAGCTCGCCGAGCGCTCCAGCGCCGCGACTCGTGAGATCGGCGCCTTGATCGCCGATGTCCAGACCCGCACACGTCAGGCGGTCGCCGCAATGCATTCCGGAACGCGGGATGTCCAGAACGGCGCCGATATGGCGGAAGAGGCCGGAACGGCGCTGACCCACATTCAGGAAGTTGTGCGAACCGTCACGGACCGTGTCGAAGGCATCGCCGTCGCCGCCGCGCAGATCCAAATCTCCTCCGAAGCGGTCTCTCGCTCCATCACCGAAGTGGCCGCCGTCGTCGAGCAAAGCAGCGCGGCCGCCGAACAAATGAGCGCAAGCGCAGAGGAAGTCTCCGCCTCCGTGCAAAGCGTCGCCGGAACCACCGTCCAGCAGAACGCAGCCGTCGCCGAACTTGCGGCGTCCGCGCAAAGCCTGGCAGGGATCGCGCAGTCTCTGGAAGCCGTGGTTGGTCAGTTTCAACTGGAAGACATGGGAAATGAGAGAGCTGAGGTGACGATGATGCGGGCGGCTTAGCAAGCCCTCATCCCCGGCCCCTTCTCCCAATTCTGGGGAGCCTGGCACAGGATAGCCCCTCCGCCCCAATTCTGGGGAACTTGGAGAGGATGCCCCCGACCCCCACAGGGGTGCAAACCATAGCAAGGATGGCGTGTCGAATACTAAAATTGATACGTCATCGTTTATGTGCTTTTACCCCTTTGGGGGCCAGGGGGAGTCTTACTCTGGTCCCCCAGAATTGGGGCGGAGGGGCCAAACACCCACACGAATTGCGGCGGAGGGGCCATCCTACTCTACTCCCCCGCCGTCACCGCCAGAAGCGCGATCACACCTCGCCGATCCGCCCCATACTCTAAATCCACGCTTGCAATTTCCGCACCCGGCCTCGGGTTATTCCAGGTCATCAGATACGCCACCGCCGAATACTCCGTCCCCGCATAAGGTTTCGCCCAGGCGATCTGCGCGCCGGGCAAGGCTGTGGGCGTCTTTTGTTTGTAGTCGTCCACATCGACCTCGGAGTAGATGGGGATCGATGCCGTTTGGCCGTCCGCGTAATGCACGACGTAGCGCGCCATTTCATATCGCTTGCCGTTCTTGGCGTCATCGGTGCTGCGGCGCTGGTCGATCCGGGCGGCTTGCAGGAAGAAGAGCGCGTCGGCTTTGCGCGCCACCGGGACGCCTCGGACGGCGTCGGGCAGGCTGTTGGGAACGCCGCCGCCGCCGAGCATGACCGCCGTGGGGACGGGCGATGTCGGGAAGCTGTAGATCTGGAACGGAACGCCGGCAAAAGTCTGCTTGCCGGTGGGAAGGTCGGCGAAGGTAAACGTCTTGTCGCCGAACCAGCCGCGCTCGTCCCGGTATTGGTTAGCCTGCTTTGCAATATCCAAAGGCGCGTAGTGCAGACCTGCGCCGGCGATCACATTCTTGGCGCCGCCGAAGGGCGCATTTAAGTTACGCAGCACGGCGGCGAGCAGCGCGCGCTTCTTGGCCGCGTTCTCCGCCACGGTCTCCGTATCTTTGTAAAGCACATTGCAGAGCACGATCCCGCCTGCGCCCATCTTATACTCCAGCATTGCGCCGATGTTCAGCATCGGCTTTACTTTTTGATAGAATTCAGGCGAGCGCTTGGCTTTCAAATAGATATTGTCCACGCCGACGTTGGGAGCCGTATTGACGACGTTCCAGGCGGCGATGCGCAGGGTGATGTCCTGTCCCGTGCGCGTTGGCGAGAGCGGGAAGACCTGCGGGGCGTTGGTCGGCTCAGTCGTCAGCGTCAGAGGATCGTGACCGTCGAAGGTGAGTGAGACGCGGATGGCCGGATAGTAGAACGTGTTGCCAGTCCAGCCGAACTCCGTAATCTCCTGCGGCTTCGGGAGATGGAAGTTGAACTCAAAAGGTTTGTCAGCGCTGGTGGGGACGTTCACGATATACGGCCAGCCGTCGGCGGAGACGAACCCGTTCACCATGTTCGCCAGGAAATCGTTCGGGAAGGTCGCGAACGGGGCCACGTCGTCGTAATCCAGCACATAGCTGAAGATGTCCGAGGCGACGTATTCATCCGACGTCCAATTGAACATCCGCTCGCCGGAATGCATGACGATATCGGCGGTCGTCAGGCCCGCTGTCAGGGGGCTGCGCGGCGCCGAGAATGTCACGCGCTCGCGGCGAAACGGACGGATCATGTGGGAGACGCCAACGATTTTGTTGTAATCGGCGAGCCCCTCCGGGGTCAGGCCGTTAAAGACGATCCAGCCTCCCGCATCATTGAACGCTTTGACTTTGGCGAGATTGGCCGCCAGAGCTTTGAGGCTGGCGGGCGTCGCGGAGATCACGGCGATACGCGCTCCCGGCGGCGTGATCGCCGCCAGCGGATCGTTCGTCTTGGCGTACTCGACGCCCATGGCGTCCAGGGCCTTGCCCAGCTGCGGGGCGTCTGTCAGCGTGGCCGTCACCGGCCGAAACTCCTGCTTGTAACGCTGTCCGTAGCCGATCAAGTTCAGCAAAAGGCGCTGCGCGGCGGGGCTGGTCGTCAGCTTCTCTTCCAGCGTCAGCTGGCTGAGCAGCATCAGCCCCTTGACTGCGGGAACCTCCACGAGCGCCGTGTTCTGCAATCGATTGTGGCACTGGATCAGCGACTTACCGCCGGACGCCGGTTTGAGATATGCGTTCCGGTAAACGACCTCGTCCGATCCCCAGGTAAAGAAGTCTTTCTGACGCAGCCCCGCGAGCGCCGGATGGGCCAGATCTTCCGCGAAGGCGGTGCGTCCCTCGTTCGACGCCGTCTCAATCTGCGCCGGGACGCCCTGATACTTGAGCGGGTTCGTCTGCTCCAATACGATCACCGTGCGGCCCGCGCTGGCGAATGCCGCCAGCGCGCTCGATCCGCTTTGCGCCGGTGTGAGCGCATTGCGTCCCACGATCAGCACGCGCGTCTTCTCAGGGATTGCGGCTAAGCTTTTGATGGACGTGAATGGGATCTTGCTGGACTTCAGAAAGGCGATGACGCCTCCCGAGGGATCGTATACGGCGAGACCGCCCGTAGCCAAACTTGCGGCGATCGGCCGCGCCATGACAGCGCCGGAGGGTAGGATCGAAACGGCTTTGGCGTCTTTGAATACCAAACTCCCGTCAACGAACAGCGCCAGTGTCCATGTTCCTTCCCGTCTCGCGGTCGCCGAGGGCATCGTCAGCGCGACTTCGAACTTCTCGCAGCGCCCCGGCGCCACATGATGCATGGTCGTCTGCGTGGCGATGGTCTTGCCGCCGAACGCCAAAGTCCAGGTGAAACCGATCGGCTTGTCCGAG
>JAOQAA010000130.1 GCA_025963815.1 Capsulimonas sp. | reverse complement strand
AGTTGATCCAGCATTAACGTGGCCGATTTCATGGCGCGTTCGGGATTGAGCAGCGCGCCGCTAGAATCGAACTGTTCCCAGGGATTGGCGAGGCTGACACTGTCGCGGATCGTCATGGCGTGCAGTTCCGCGAAGACGGGACGCAATTGTTCGACGGCGCGCAGGCCGCCGGAAACGCCGCCGTAGGAAACGAAGGCGACGGGTTTTGCCCGCCACTCGCTGTACACGGAATCAATTAAGAACTTCAGGACGGCGGGGTAGCCGTGGTTGTATTCGGGCGTGACGATCACAAAGGCGTCGGCCTGCGCGAGGCGCGCCTTTAGTGCGCGCAGAGCCTCGCTTTCCTGCTTTTGGTGGCGTGTGGGCAAGTCCAGCTTCGCTGGGTCGACAAGGTCCAGCGCGAAGTCGCCGCGCCGCGAAATCTCTGAGGCGATCCAATCGGCGATGGTGTCGCAAAATCGGCCTTCGCGCGTGCTTCCGTAAATCAGCGCGACGTTTAATTTCTCGTTCATCTTTTCCCTTTCCTGTCTCTGTTCGTGTTGAAGTTCAGTATACAAGTTCAAGTGAACTTGAAGTCAAGAGGGATTTCGGGTATCTTTTGTGGATGGATAATCTCATCGCAATCAGTGAAGTTTCGCGTCGCAGCGGCGTGGCGGCCTCGGCGCTTCGGTTCTATGAGGAACTGGGCTTGATTGCATCGCAGCGGTCTGGGGCGGGGCATCGCCGATATCCGCGCGCCGTTTTGCGTCGGGTCGCGTTTATCGTCTTTGCTCAGCGGATTGGAATGAGCCTGGACGAAGTTGCGGCGGAGCTGGCGAAACTGCCGGAGGGACGCGGGCCGGAGGGGGAGGATTGGTCTCAGCTTTCGGGCGCCTGGACGGCGCGGATTGACGAGCGCATCGCCGAATTGCAGCGCCTTCGCGTGGGCTTGACGGCGTGCATTGGCTGCGGCTGTCTGTCGCTGGACCGCTGTCAGCTTGCCAATCCCGGCGACCGCGCCGCCCGATTCGGTCCTGGGCCGCGCCATTGGGTCGGCGCGCCGCGTCGCCGCGAACCATAAATCTCACTCCTTCATGAAAAGCTTAATGTCGATTTAACCTTCCCTTAACGCCCTCTTAACGTCGCGGTGATAGACTTTCTCCGGTCACAACGCCAGTGTCTTTGGAGGTCCGCCCGATGTTATCCACGCTCTTTCTTCTGCTCGCTTCCCACGGCTTGACCGCAGCCGCTGTCAAGTCCGCCCCGATCGTCAAGCCACTCAAAACCGCCTCCCAAGCAACTGCGCCGGCGACTGTTCTCAACTTCAAGGATTTCTTCGAAACCAAAAATGGAGCACTCGACTTTTCGGACAAGCTGAAAGGCTTGAATGGAAAGCATGTCCAAATTACGGGCTTTATGGCTCATATGGAGGACGCTCCCCCGGGCGCCTTCTATGTTTGTCCTCATCCGACGTTCTGCGACGAGGAAGGGGCCGGGACCGCCGATCTTCCTCCGGAATCGGTGCGCGTGATCGTTCGCAGTTTTAAGGGCCGCGCGATCGAGTTCGTTCCACGCCCCGTCCTCGTGACCGGCACGCTTCAGGTTGGCGCGCAGGAAGACGAGAAGGGCGATATCTCTCGCATTCGTATTATTCTGGATCAGGCGCCTGTGAAGGCGCCCGCCACACCCGTCAAAACTTCTCACAAATAAGCGCGCAAAGACGCCATTATCGCTAAGGAGACATCAATAATGCGATCGATCAACCGGCAATGTATTTGCCTCGGGCTCGCCGCCACCGCCCTGCTGGCGGGACACGCGAGCTTCGCGGCCCCGACCGTCTCGGTCGCGCCTGTCGACGGAGCCCGGTTCCTGTCCGACCAGCGCTTTGACATTCGAATTGAAGCCCTGCCGGCCGCCGGCGCGGTTACTCTAACTTCGCTTAAGATTGACGGCGCGAATGTCGCCCCGACCTCCAACGACACCGTCGCCGGCTACACGGGCTTCAATGTCCGCGGCTACCATGCGCCGACCGCCGCTGGTCTGCACACGCTGACCGCCGTCGTCACCGACGGATCGGGCAGCACCACCGCCACTGCAAAATTTGAAGTGATCAATCCGAACGGCAACCGCCGCCCGGCAAAGAACGTCATCATCATGCTCGGCGACGGCATGGGCGCCGCGCACCGCACCGCCGCCCGCATCGTCCGCTACGGCGCAGTGAACGGCCGCCCGCTCGGCTTCCTGAACATGGACAAGTTCCCAGGCACCGGACAGATCCTGACCGAGTCCTTGAACTCGATCATTACGGACTCCGCGCCCGGCATGTGCTGCTACACAACCGGCAACCATGCGTTCAACGGTCAGGAAGGCGTCTACCCCTCGCACCTGACGAACACGTTTGCTTATCCGCGTGTCGAGTACCTTTCGGAATATCTGCATCGCACCCAGGGCAAGTCGCTCGGGATCGTCTCGACTGCTGATATTGAGGACGCCACCCCCGCCGCCAACGCCGCCCACACGGGCAACCGCGGCGCCGGAACCGGCATCTGCGACCAGTTCTTCGACGAGCGCAACAGCACGGGCCTGACGGTTCTGCTGGGCGGCGGACGCCGCTGGTTCCTGCCGGCCTCCGATCCCTTCTCCAGCCGCACCGCCTCCACCGACTACGCGTCGCTGCCGGCCGACCTCGTGACGAAGTGGGGCGTTCCCGCAGGCGCCGCCGATCCGAGCCGTGACCTGATCGCCGATTTCACCGGTGACGGCTTCACCTACGTCACCGACCGCACCGGTCTGACCAGCGCCGCCG
>JAOQAA010000062.1 GCA_025963815.1 Capsulimonas sp. | reverse complement strand
CACCAATACTACAGTCGGCGCCGGCATGATTGTCTAACGGCGTTTCTCGCTTGATTTGAGTCCACGCGCCTCGTCCTTATGGGCGAGGCGTTTTTGCCGCCAGCGTCTCCAATTTGATGATTGGGGCAGGAAAATCGCGGTTTTATCACGAACACTTCCCCAGCCTCCCATTTTCAGGATTATCATTTGCGAAGTATCCCGCGTATTATTCTGACCGCCTCGCTGCTGGCGGGCGCTTCCATAGCGCACGCTCAAGACCCGACGCCGGTTCCCACCCCCATTGCCGATCCGAACGCGGCCGCTGCCCCGCTCGCGATCCCGCCGCCGCCGCTCGCGACTCCTTCCGCCCCATTGAAGTCTCTGCCGCCAGTGTATCTCGACGACGCCAACGACAGCTTCGGCATCGCGCAAAGCGAAGCGCGCACGCGCGGGCTTCAGGCGCGCATGCTGTGGATCGACGGGCTCGCCAATATCGACCGGATCAACAGCACGGATAAGATCAAGGCGCTGACGGCGCAGATCAAGAACGCGGGCTTCAACATGATCGTGCTCGATGTCAAGCCGATCAATGGCCTGACATTGTATAAGAGCGCCTATGCGCCGCTGTCGCCTGGACGTGGCGGCAAGCGCTTCCCCGATGGCTTCGATCCGCTCGCTGAGTTCCTGCGCGCCGCGCGTCCGCTGGGCTTGCAGGTCATCGCCAGTATGAACGCCTTCGCCGAAGGCCAGCTAGACTCGCCGCTGCCGCAGTCGCCCGGCTACGCCAACCCGCAGTGGCAAACGACGATCTATGAATCCGTGACCCGCATTGCGCCCTCAGGTTCTACCGTTAATACCATCCTCGCCGGCGACACGCTCAATACGCTGAACGAAAACGGCGATCGCGTCACGATCTATCAAGACTTAGCGAAACTGAAAAGGGATCTGGACAGCCGGGGCAACGCCAGCCTGACGGTTGCGGTTCTGAACGCAGCGGGGCAGGTCATTGCCGTCGGTAACGGGCAGATGATGACCGTGCCGACCACGGGCGCGCCCCCTGCCCCGCCTGTTCCCGTTCCGCCCCCAGCCGCAGCGCCCACCCCGGACGGCGCGGCTCCCGAGACTCCGGCCACGCCAGTCCCCATCATCCCCGCGCCCACCAGCAAGCTGGGGCCGATGCCGGTTAAACTGGCGAAGGGTGAGATGGCGCTGGTGGGAATCGCCGGCGCATCGAACTTCCTCAACGCCTTCGCTCGGCTGGGCGTGACGATAACCGTGACCACGCAGCCGGACTTTCACCCCATTGGCAAAGGCTCAGCGCGCACCGGGCCGCTGATGGTGAACCCAAACGATCAGACGGTGCAGACACGATTGCTCAATATGGTCGGCGAGGTCGTGGGATACGGCGTCGACGGGATCATCTTCGATGATCGCTTGCGCTACGCCGGACTGAACGCCGATTTCGGCGACAAGACGCGCGCGGACTTTGAAACCTATGTCGGGCACGGCGTAAAATGGCCCGACGACGTGTTCAAATACGCCTCCGATGATCTTCTTTCCCGGCGCATCATCCCCGGGCCGCTCATGGAGACCTGGCTGCTCTGGCGCGCGACCACGATCCGCAACTTCCTCGCGTCCGCCGGCGCAAAGGTCAAGTCACTGAACAAGAACGCCACCATCAGCGTCTATGTTGGATCGACCTACAGCGATTATCCCAAGATGGGCGCGAACTGGGCGGCGGACGATTTCTCCGCCGGATATCGATTCCTTACACCAGGTTTTCAAAAAACGGGAATGGCCGGGCTCGTCGATTGGATGACGACCGGCTGCTACTACCGCGTCGGCCCGATGCACGATGCGAGCGACATTGGGCAGACATCCAGCTACACAGTCGAGGCGGCGGGGCAGTTCAGCAACCGGGCGGCGAATGACCAAACCTGGGTTTACGCAGGGCTTTCCCTCGAGATGTTCAATGGACGGACGGAAGCGCTGAAAGGCGCATTGCAGGCGGCGGCCGCGACAACGCAGGGGATCATGGTCTTCGATCTGTCGCACAACATCGACCAGTTCTGGCCGGTGTTCAAGCAAGCGTTCGCGCAGCCGGCGCTGCCCCCGCATTCGTCGCCCGGCCTGCTGGATTCGGTCCGCACCCAGCATGAGGCGCGCAAAACATCCGGGACGCCGGATCCCCCCGTCATTGTATTTGGCGGCGCCTCCGGGACGGGACTATAAAGCGTGCGGAAAGACGCTGGTTCCGGGTATTATTACGGGTAACGGCATGCGCCTCGCGCCAAGGTTTTCGACAAAGCTCCTTTGTGTCAATGAAGATGTAATCATATGAGTTACGGCTCCCCGCCCAACCCGATGGATCAGCTCCGCAATTTCGTACAACGCGGCGGCATTCCCGTGACGTACGCACTCTTAGTCGCCAATCTCGTGACGTTTTTCGCGATGTTTTTTGGGGGCCAAGCAGCCGTTGCAAAGGTCTTCAGTTACCTTGCGTTCGACAGCTTCAATTTCCTGACTAAGCCCTGGACGATCGTGACATACCCATTGATCAGCAGTGATCTGTGGACACTGCTGATTGGCGGATTTTTCTTTTGGCTGACGGGCGGCAGTTTGGAGCGCGGCTGGGGCAGCGCCCGTTTCGCAAAATGGTTCTTCAGTCTTGCAGCGGTGTTTGCGCTGTGCCTGGCCTTAGGCGAGCACCTTCTGAATAATCAGCGCCTTGTTCAAGGGCTCTATTTACCGCTTTCGGGAGTGATCGTGGCGTTCTGCGCCTTGAACCCCGAGCAGACGATGGTGCTGTACTGGATACCGATCCGTGCGCGTTATATGATCTTCATCGTGGCGATTTTTGTCTGGGTCACCTACGGTCCGCTGCTTGGTTTTTTCGCCTGCCTGGGAGTTCTCGCGGCATACGTGTACATGACCTATTTCAATACGTATGGAGGCCGTGGCTACGCCGTACGCAGCCCCGACCCGAAGATTCTGCATCTGCGGCCAAACCAGAAGACGATCCGCAAGGTCTCGCTCGACGGTTCGTCCCCGCGCGGTTTCTTTGATTTCGCGGGACGACTGCGCGATTATCAGGAAAAGAAACGGCTCGAGCAGCTGCTCAAGAACTCGGGATTTACGGACAAAAACGACTGGCTTGATGACGATCATCCCAAACGCCGGCGATAAGCGGCCCGCGCCGCCCAGAATGAAGTTGTTTCGCGCTTGACGACTCTAAATTTTAAATCATCCGTCTGATTACCCACCATGCCAATTCGAAGGAGAGTTTTGATGAACAAGCGCCACGCCGGCTCATGGACGGCTTGCGCCGCAGTCCTGACGGTCATGCTCCACCCTCTCTCAGCTGCCGCTCAAGCACCCGCAACTTCGGGCGCGGCGGCTCTGGATTCCGTGACGCTTTACCGCAATAATCCCGAACGCACGGGATACACTTCTAAGACTCTGACGGCCCCGCTGTCGCTGTACTGGAAGTTCACGACCTCGGCCTCCACGGATACACCCTCATCGCCGGTCGCACAGGACGGCGTCGTCTATTTCGCCTGCGGCCCCGCCGTTTACGCCGTGCGCGAATCCGACGGAACTCAGGTATGGAAGTTTTCGTCGCCCGGCAAAGATCCAAAATCAATCAACAGCACGCCTGCGATTGACAATGGATTCTTGTACATAGGCAGCGACGATTATAACTTCTACAAGATCGATATTAAAAACGGCCATCAAGTCTGGGCGTTCAAAGCAGCCTATGGAATCCGATCGCAGCCGATCGTTCAAAACGGCCTCG
>JAOQAA010000048.1 GCA_025963815.1 Capsulimonas sp. | reverse complement strand
GCGGGGAAGTCGTCGTCGGTGCAGAAGATGACGTGGAGGGAGTCGCCGATGCGAACGACGGTTGGGCAGTAGGCGTTGAATGCGACGCCGCTCTTGATGGGCGCCCAGAACTTTCGGCGGCTGGCGTAGTCCCAGGTCTTGCCATTGTCATGCGATAAAATGGAGAACAGACAGTTGACGACGGGCTTGTCTGGATCTACTCCTTCGCAGACAAGCATCATCTCACGGTTGTCTAGGTTGCAGACCGTCGCCATGCCGTCGCGCGACAATCGCTTTGCGTCGAGGGGACGCCTGGCGACGACAGACGCACGCCATGCTTTCCCATTCGCGCGCCGGGGGCGCGACGCCATGCTGATCCACTGCGAACCGGGATGCCCGGCCTTCGCGGGCGTTTCTTCATCATCGTAATAACATTGGATGTCGCCATTGCGGGAGAACCACAGGCACGGGGCGCCGAGAAATCGACCAATGGAAGTTCGGGCGACAACACTGTCCTCAGCCCAGGTCACGCCACCGTCTTTGCTTCGGCAGACGATGACTCGCCATTCTTTTCCCTCATGCGCTCGGAAGGCGCAATAGACTTCGCGGCCGCCGTCGCTCAGAAAGCTGCCGTCTCCGTAAACCACGCCCGGCTTTGACGGGGCCGCCGTCCCAATCTGTTTCCAATTCGCGCCGCCGTCGCCACTTGCCCACACTTCGACTTGCCGGCGAGTCCGGCCGCCCACCATTTGGCCATTCGACAATGTGATCGACCGAACAGCGGCGGATGTGCTGGGATTCTTATTTGCCCATTCTGCTTGTGCGTGTGTAGGAGCGATTAATGCCGCCACCAGTGCGAGTATAAGGAGCAGAGACTTCATGGATATTGGGGCCTTTAATGCAATCTTAGGATACGCCTGTGCGAAACCATTCTTCTCCTTAGACGTTCTATTATCATTCGTAATATCGTTTGGCAAGAAAAATATGAAACTCGCTTTACCACTCGCGCTCCACATAGGCGTCGCCGCTCTCGCCCTCGCCACCCAGCCTCTCCACGCTTGTCTCAACGACCGCGATACTCTCGCGATCGAGGCGCAGCGGCAGCCGGATGTTTTGCAGGCGATCACAGGGCGTTTCGAACGCAATCCACCCTTGTACTACCAAATGCGGCTTACACGGGTCGCCAAAGACTTGCGAGCGCATCCCGGCAATTTAGACGAATACGATGACGCCGCCGTCGCCTGCGACCGGCTTGGGCGTGATGACGAAGCAATCGTCTGGATGAACGAAAAACGCGCACAGCTCGCGCCGCTGGCGGGCGCGGGCGCCGCACTGAAGGAAGAGTGGTACAAATACTACGCCAATATCGGAACCTGCCGCGTACATCGGTGGATACGAGCGAGAGCGGATCGTAAGCATCTCGCCGAAGTTCGCAAGGCGCACAGTGAAATTATGCAGGCAATCAAGATCAATCCGAACGCGCATTTTGGACGCGAGAAGTACCAGCAGATCGTGATGGAATGGCTGATCGACCCAATCAAGCATACGGAAAGAGGCGCTCCGGCGCAGCCTCTTTGGCAATATGTCGGCATAAAAGTGAACTCCGAGCAATTTCCACAAGCGGCGACTGGATTTGCAGGGCTGATTATGCTGGGGAACGCCTGGAAAAGCGTCGACATCTTCTCTACGCTCGCCTCGGTCTGTCTCACTGCCGAGCAAAGCCCCACACACCTTGGGTATTTGGCAGAATTGCGCGCGGATGAGCTTACAGCGACCGGCCATCAGTCGCTGCTGCATGGAATAGATCCCGCGTTTGATAGAACGAATGGGACAAAAAACGACAAAGAAAATTACAATGCGCTGCGCGCGGAGGCGGTCCAGTGGCACGCCGCGAGAACCGCCTATATGATCGCGCGCCTCCAGGCAGGGCGCCATCCCGATACGGACCCGACGTTCTGGGCGGACTACCATAGCTCACCACCGTTCAAAATCCCCTACGAAAAAACGCGGCCCCAGCAGGAGAAGGATATTGAACATCTGGCGTTAGGAGTTGCTATATTCATTGCGCTTCTGGTGATTACTCCGATCATTGTGATGGTCTACAAGTCTGTGGGCGCTCGCCGACGTCGTGGGGGACAATAGAAAGGACTGATTTCTTTCAATTGCTCTTTTCCCAGCCCACGGAAAACGTGATATCCGGGCCAATGCCCGCGACTGCCGGGGCGCTGTAGTTGAAGAGGTCGCCGTTTTCGGTAAAGGCGTATGTCCAGGATGTCCCATTGCCAGCGCGACGGCGATAGGCGATGGATATGGTGGACTGCGTTCCATCGGCAAAGCGGTTGCCCGTACGAACGGCCGCATCCCCTTCTTCCGTCTGCACCAGCCAGCTGGCGTTTGCATTTGCGGCGTATTCCAGCGCAACCGAGGTATGGTAGATGGATGAGCGTGTTTCATCACTTAGCACGCCGGCGCGCCCAATTTTGACAACGCTCAAATTGGCGTAGAGGGCGAAACGCGACGAGAGCATTTGGTCAAGATCGAGGTCCACGCCGTAATCCACGCCGCCGCTTCCCAGCAATCGGTTCTTGTCTCCCGTCGGCAGTTTAATCCCCAGACGCACCGCCACGCCAGTCCGAGGTCCGCGCCAGAGCGCGCGTTTCAAGGTCAGCTGCGCGTCGCCCAGGCCGAAGGCGCTCCCAAAAGATGCGCTGTCGCCCCCAGACCGATCAAAGCTCACGATGCTCTGATATGACGGCACGTCGCGTCGACCAATATAGACATCGCGGATCGGACGGTCGAAGCCGACCCACCGATGGTACGTCTCCGCCATCTTGTCCAGCACGCCGCCGTTGCGCGCGACGACTGGGATCATCGCAGACACCTCAACTCCGCTCCCCATTCCCCGCGCGTAACTCAGCGCCATCCGCTGCGTCTCCGTATCCTCCCGCACCGCCGCGCCTTCGCCGGGACTGGGGATCAAGACATCGTTCGCAATATCAAACTGCGCGGACATTCGAGTCTGTCCACTGGGAAGAACCGTGGCGGACTGAGGCGAAAAACCTAGAAACAGCAATTGGTAGGGCCGCTGATTGCGCAGGTCGGCTGGACCTTGAAAGCCGGCGGGGTCGGCGTGAGCAGAAGACAAACAGGCGAGCATGAGACAGGAAGAAATAAGAGTAAGTCGCATGGATATGCTTTCTGGGAATTGGCGTTGTACCTGAGTATAAAACTGGCGTTTCCGAAAAACTTACCCGTATTGAGCCAGTATAGGCGTCGCCGCATCCGTGTGTCAAGAACCTATGCTTGGCGGATTGAGTTTGGTTTTTCCGGGAGGCGGGTATAAAAAACCTACTGAAGCAACAATGGCGTGTTGTGGGGACTTGTTTGCAAGGCTCTCAGGGCGCTCTCCAATCCAAACGGCAGGACGCTTTTCCAAACAAATCTCCCTAACGAACAGCCTCACGGTGGCGCAGGCATGCGCGCCGCAGCTTTTCACATTGAGTAATGAGCGCCGCCGTCTTTCAGCGCAAACGTCTTACATCTCACCGATGTGAAGACGCCCCGCCTGGGAGAATCGAAAGGGTCACATGATGCAGGAATCACCATCGTCGGTCCGGGAATCTCAGGACACGACCGATTACTCTTATAGTCCGGGCCACTCTCTCAGCGGCGTTTCGTTCGAGGACGTTCCGCCGGCGTCGGCCGACGCCGATCTTTCGGATTACGAGGCGTCGACGGGCGCGGCGATCGATCTTGATGCGCCGATTTACACATCCCCAAGCACCCAGCAAGCCGCATACACCCCGACCATGGGCGGAGGGCTCAACTTGAGCGAGCCTGTCTATGCGTCTCCGGATACCGAAGAACCCGCCTATACGCCGCCGATGGGAGCGCCGCTGAACCTGGACGAGCCGGCTTACGCATCCCCCGACACGGAACAACCAACATATGCGCAGCCCTCAGGATACCAAACCGAATATGCGCAGACATCTTACGCTCAGCCGGAGTACGCGCCAAGCGTCGGCGCCAGCGACTCCACGGAATCGCTGGCTCGCGCGGCGTATCACGCCGGCAGTTTTGCGGAAGCCAGGGACCTTTACGAACAGGCGCTCAGCGAGTTTCGGGACGCCTATAACGCCACCGGAACCGCCCATACGCTCAATAACCTCGCCAAAACGCTGTATCGTCTCGGAGATCTTGCGGGCTCACAAGGGTATTTAGAGCAGGCGCTGACCCAATATCAATCCATTGGGGATGACGCCGGGGTTGTGCACGTTCTGGAGAACCTGGGTCAAGTGACATACCGTTTGGGCGACGATACGGCGGCCCAGCACTATTACCTGGAGACGCTTACCGGCGCCCGCAAGATTCACAACCAGGATTCCACCGCTTGGGCGCTGGCCGGACTGGGTAAGATCGCGTATCGGCAGGGCGATTACCAGGAATCTGAGATGCGCTACGAGGAAAGCCTCGCCATTAGCCGCGAGCGCAGCGACAAGGAAGGCATCGCGGACTGCACGCGGCATCTGGCGCAAATTGCCTACCGCCAATCGGACTACGCCAGGGCGCGTGTTTTATATGAGGAAAGCCTGCATCTCAGCCG
>JAOQAA010000068.1 GCA_025963815.1 Capsulimonas sp. | reverse complement strand
GCTTTCCCACTCAGCATATGGAAGCATACGCGGCCACACAGTATGTGGTGAACCATACGGCGGAGTTTGGCGGCGATCCCAAGCATGTGGCCGTGGGTGGCGAAAGCGCCGGCGGCAACCTGGCGGCGTCCGTCTCGATCATGGCGCGTGACAAGAAGGGCAAGATGCCGGTTTACGAGTTGCTGGTCTACCCAATCGCCAACGTCGCATTCAACACACCGTCGTATATGGAGAACGCCAAGGCCAAGCCGCTCAACAAGCCGATGATGAAGTGGTTCGTCCACTACACGGCGAGCAGTCCCAAGGACGCCAGCAACCCTTATCTTTCTATCCTGCGTGAGAAGAACCTGCACAGCCTGCCGCCCGCCACGGTCATCACCGCCCAAATCGACCCACTGCGCAGCGAAGGCAAAGCATACGCCGACCGCCTGAAAGCCGCCGGCGTCCCTGTGATGTACCGCAATTACAACGGCGTCACGCACGAATTCTTCGGCATGGGCGCTGTACTCGACAAAGCGAAAGCGGCGAACGCCTTCGCCGCCCAGGGCCTGAAGTCCGCGTTCGCGAAGTAAATCTATCGCAGGACAATAGCAAGAATAAAGCTCCCATCCAAGCGAGGGAGCTTTATTCGTTACTGCCTTGCGGAAAATGGCGGCGCGGAACGAAGGCAGTTTGAGAGGTTAGTATGCCCCCTGGCCTCTAGAGACGCAGTGCAAAGCATGCAATGGCAGGGACAGTTTATCAAAGAAGGTGTATCTCAGATAACTCCGACAGCGAGCGCCTGATCCAAAACCCTGGGAGTATCTCCATCTTTGAGCGCTTGCAGTGGCGTTCGTCGCTCCAAATACGGATTTGGCAGCGTCATCCAGCTTGCTTTCGCCAATGGGCTAACATTGAGCGCGCCCAATACGTCGATTAGGCCTAGAATCACACCATTTGGCTCGCTAGCGTCGAATTGCCACAGCGGAAACAGTAGACAATTATTTTCCATCAACCCAATCAGGGCACTGATGTCGGCCTGGACCTTGGCGATTTGAAGAAGCGCCACTACCTGGCCCTCGGTCAGTGAATCGGCAAGCAATTCCTGACGACGATCAAATGCGCTTTGGCGCACCGCAAACTCCAGAGCCGCAATTTCTCTGGAGGTATATGTGCGGCCTTCGGTAAGGCGATGGATTAATGTAGTTTCAACGCAAGCGTCATCCTCTTGCGAGGATCAGCGCCGTTTTTCAGAAGATATTCCACCACGGCAAGATTGTTGAGCTTTGGCCCATGCTCAACAATTTTTGCCTTCATGTCTGTAGTATACCTAGCAGACCTGAACGCAGAAAGGCCGCGAAGAATGTACTTCGCGGCCTTCGGCTTCATGCGCTGCTATCAATGCCCATGGGCGTCGTTCTCCACATCCACCTTCCCTCGAAACGAATGGAACAGGTACCCGAAGTATCCGATCGCCAGCGCGATGGCGATGCTCCAGATGGTGACGCCGATGCGCAGGCCCAGAGCGCCGGAGGAGCCGTTGAAAACGGTGACGGTGTAGGCGGGATCGAGCGTCGAGATCAGGATGTTCGGGAAGGCGCCCGCCGCCGTGGAGGCGAGGAGCATGGCGATGAAGACCACGGACGCCAGGAAGGCGGGCAGCTCGCGCTTTTGCTTGAGCTGGAAGACGATGGCGACCAGGGAGGCAGGGACCAGCAGGGCGAGCGGCCAGATCCAGGGGCGGGCGGCGAGGTTATGGAAGATCAGTGGCTGCACCTGGGAAGTCATATACGTGACGACGAGGCCGACGCCCAGCACAACGGGCCAGAGCGCTTTCGCGGCGATGATGCTGCGGCGGTTGACTTCCTCGTCGGTCTTCCAGGCGAGGTAAAGTGCGCCGTGCAGGGCGAGAACTAAGAAAGTTAAGACGCCGACGCTCACGGTGTACCAGTCCAGCACGCCGGGATGCGGGCCAAGCTGGAAGTTGGTGAAGAGCGGCCCGCTGAAGTAACCCGTCTTGTCGAGCGGGACGCCGCGAATCAGATTGCCGAGCGCCGCGCCGAGCACGATCGCCATCAGCGTGGACGACATGAAGAAGACGCCATCCCAAAGACTGCGCCAGATCGGGCTTTCTTCCTTGGAGCGAAACTCGATGGAAAGACCGCGCAGGATCAAGAGCCACAGAACCATCATGAGAGGCAAGTAGAAGCCGCTGAAACCGGCGGCGTAGGCGCGCGGGAAAGCGAAGACGATCACGCCGCCACTGGCGATCAGCCAGACCTCGTTCCCGTCCCAGACCGGGCCAATGGAGCCGAGCACCGTACGCCGTTCGACATCGCTGCGCGCCACAAACAGGTGCAGAATACCCGCGCCGAAATCGAAGCCGTCCAGTACGACATACGCCGCCAGCATCAAGGAGATGACGATGAACCAGAGGGTTTCCATGATTACTTCACCTCCACAGGCGTCTGCCCGCCGGCGCCCGGCAAATCGACCGACTGCTGCGGCCCCTTCGCCAGCTCTTTACTGATTAAGTAGAGAAACAATATTCCCATTCCTAAATACAGACCCATAAAGCCCAGCGTGGTGAAGGCGACGTTGCCGGCGGCGACCGTGGGGGATGTGCCGTGGATTGTGCGCTGCAAGCCGTAGATCAGCCAGGGCTGCCGGCCAAGCTCTGCCACCATCCAGCCGGCGGTCGTGGCAATATAGGGGAACGGAAAGGCGAGCATCAGAACCCACATCATCACACGCGTCTTTTCCAATCGATTGCGCCAGAGCAGCAGTGCCGACAGGCCCATGATGGCGATGAAGATCGTCCCCAAGCCCACCATGATATGATAGGCGTAGTACAGCAGTTCGATGTTGTCCGGCTGCTGGTCTTTAGGGATGTCGTTCAGGCCCTTGACGTTCGCGCCGAAGCTGCCGTAGGCGAGATAGCTGAGAATGCCGGGAACGACGATGGGGTTGATCAGTTTGCGCGCGTTCACATCGGGCTGGCCGATAATGGCCAGCTCCGCGTGATCGCCAGTCTCGAACTTCCCTTCCATCGCCGCCAGCGCCGGTTTCTGGTACTCCGCCATCATCTTGCCGTGCATATCGCCGGTCGGAAATACTTGCAGCAGACAGGCGATCAGCCCCGCAATCACGCCGACTTTGAGGCAGATGCGCGCGGACTCTCGGTATTTATCCTGCAATGTCCAGAAGGCGCCGACAGCGGCGACCACGAAGGACGCCGTCACCACGGAAGCGCTCTGGTTGTGCAGATACTGCCAGATCGCCCAGGGGTTTAAAAGATACGTCCAGAAATCCGAAAGCTGGAGCCGCCCGCTCGAAGTGACGGAGTAGCCGACGGGATGCTGCATAAACGCATTGGTCACGATGATGAAGTAACCGGACAGCCATGAACCGA
>JAOQAA010000697.1 GCA_025963815.1 Capsulimonas sp. | reverse complement strand
CGAACATCAAGGACCGTGATGTTAGTGCCTTTCAGAGCGTCTCGGATGCCGTTCTCACGGTCCTTGGCGTTCTGCGCGTCGCGGACGCCGACGAACATCATGATCTTGCCGCCCTGCGGCAGGGCCTTCTTGATCTCTTCGCCCGCCATCAGACCGGCGGCGTGGTTGTCGGTGCCGATATAGCACATGCGGTCGCTGTCAGCGGCGTCGCTGTCCTGGGTGATCAGGATGGTCTTCTTCGCGACATCGTTTAGCATCTGGGTCTGGTTCTTCGGATCGACCGGGCTGATCGCGATTCCCTTGACGCCCTTGGCGAGCTGATCGTCGACATTGCTCTTCTGGGTGGCGGCGGTGCCATCCGACGGCATGACAAACTGCACACTGACGTTCGGCAGTTCCTTTACGGCGGCGTCGACGCCCTTGTGAGCGATCGTCCAGTAGTCAGACGCATTGTTCGTAACGAACGCCAGCGGGACCTGTCCACCGGCAGGCGGCGGCGTCGTACCCGGGGTGGTCGTTGTGACCGTCGTGGTTGTGCCGGGTTTGTCGTCCTTATCGTTACAACCGGCGAGAACTGCTAACGCCATCGATCCTGCGAACACCATCGCGGTGTGTTTTTTGTCCCAAAACATAGTTTTCGATCGGCTCCTGATTTGAATTAGTCGCAAATATGATACTTACGACCGAGGCTGACAGCTAATGAATATCTGTGCGAGACATATTGTCTCTGGTGATCAGGGTGACGGGAAAGATACCGTAAGGCGCAATACACGTCCAATTATAGAAGTTTATGACTGTTCTGTCAACGCAAGTCAATTTATTCGTATGGAAATATTCGATCGCGCATTGTCTCCGTTATAGACAGACCTAATAGAGAGCAAAGATCGTCTTGAGACTAGGGGGCGACCACCCCGCGCTTCTTGCAGCGCCAACCACAGCGTTGCGGGGCCGAGGTCGATCGTTACAGGAAAGTTGGTGCGCCGGGAGGGATTCGAACCCCCGGCCCTCAGTTCCGAAGACTGATGCTCTATCCACTGAGCTACCGGCGCACGAAGCGGTCCACAGTTGTGGATCGCATAATTATAGCATACCGAACATGTGATGTCAAACGATATGACCGCTTGAAAAATAATTTATAAACGATTAACCTGCGGATTTTATTGCTAGGCCCCTCTACTGAACCGGATCAGTTTCCCGAATATTTCGGAATATGCCCTTCCAGCCAGTTTCGGTCCTGACTGAAGATCGGAGGGATCTCGATTTCCCACACATTACGCTCGACATTGAGGGCCAGATGCATATCGCCAGTGCGCTTGTCGGTAAACGCGACATCGCCCACGGTGCGGTTATTGACAATGCACCGTCCCCGCTTGAACCCGCCCGGCATATCATTCCAATTAATCCCCTTATGCATCCAGAGCAGTTCCTGCATCTCGTCCGATGTCTTGCCCTGGAGCAGATCGTGCTCGAAATGCGCGTGCGCGGTCATCGAGATCGAATTGCGTGTGGCGTCCTGCCCTCGCCAGATGAAGTAGTTCGCAACTTCGACAGGATCGGGGATGGTAAACGCTCGGCTGTCGAAGAACGCAATCGGGGCGTCGTCGAGTGAATTGCTCTCGCCCTTTGCCGCCAGACGACGCCAGCGCGCGGCGTTGAAATGCGCCGCCGCCATAGACGCCGAGATCGAGACCAGCTTCTGCACATTGCCGTCGAACCACGCCTGCGTCTGCAATTGCCCAAAGTCAGTCACCAGAATACTAATCTCATCCGACTGCACGTAAGCGAACTGTGCGCCTTCAATCCCCTTGCAGAGCGCCATGGCTGTCTGGTCCATATCCTCCATAAGGTTCACATCGAAGGGACGTTCGCAGTCGCGCGTATAGGTGTGGAAACTCTTGCCGTCAATGCGAAGAAGAGTATATGTGCGGCGTGGCAAATACACCCGCGTCCTGTTCTCGTAGTAGCCCTTCATCCGATCGCCCAGTGAATCTTTGCTCATTGTGTTTTCCGATCTCATTACCAATACGAAAAAGCCCCATGAATAAATCCATGGGGCTGATAGCAAATTCGGCGATTTATCCGCCCGAACCCTCGTTCCCTCGAAGCAGACCATATTCGACGCTGTCCACCAGCGCGTGCCAGCTGGCGTCGATAATATTGGTGGAGACACCGATGGTGCTCCAGCTGTCGGAGACGTCGGCGCTGTCCACGATGGCGCGCACTTTGGCGGCGGCGCCTTCACGGGCATTCACGACGCGGACCTTGAAGTCGGTCAATCGAATATCCGCGAGGTCGGGATAATGCTCCGTGAGCGCCTTGCGCAGCGCGCTGTCGAGCGCGTTCACCGGACCGTCGCCTTCGGCGACCGTGAGCACTTCTTGACCGTGAACGCGCAGCTTTACGGTCGCTTCGGTCAGCGCCTCTTGATCGCCCCCGCGTCGCTCCACAATAACCCGGTACCCCGTGAGTTCGAACAGCGATCGATACTGACCCGTCGCCTTCTTCACCAGCAGTTCGAAGCTCGCCTCCGCGCCTTCGAAGGAGTAACCCTCGTGCTCCAGCCGAGCGACTTGCTTCAAAATCTCTTTCGTCTCGGGACTGTCCTTGCGCAGGTCAGAATTGTCGCGCTGGACTTTCTCCAAGATCGTCGAGGCCCCGCTATGCTCACTCACCAAAATACGGCGCTCGTTGCCGACGAGCGTCGGATCAATATGCTCATATGTCTCGGAGTTCTTGCGCATCGCGTCCACATGCAGGCCAGCCTTATGGGCGAAAGCGCTGCGGCCGACATACGCCGCCGACATCTTCGGCGGAATGTTCGCAATCTCATCAATGAAATTGGAAAGATCGGAAAGCTCTTTCATGCGGGACTGGCAAGCAAGTTCGTAGCCCAGCTTCAGTCCAAGGCTTGGGACGATACTCGTAAGATTTGCATTGCCCGTCCGCTCACCCAGCCCATTGATCGTACCCTGCACCTGAATGGCGCCGACTTCGATCGCCGCGAGGCTGTTCGCCACGCCGCACTCGGCGTCGTTGTGCGTGTGGATCGCGAACTTGCCGTTCGGGAACCGCGCGCCGATCTCAGAAACGATCTTCGAAATCTCATTCGGCAGCGTGCCGCCATTCGTATCGCAAAGCGCCACCACATCGCAGCCGGCGTCCAGCGCAGCCGCGACGCACTTGGATGTATATTCGGGATTACGCTTGTAACCGTCAAAGAAGTGCTCGGCGTCGTAGATGACTTCCTTGCCCTTGGACTTCAAATATCGCGTGGTGTCCGCGATCATCTCCAAGTTGGTCTCCAAAGGAATACGCAGCGCTTCCGTGACGTGAAAATCCCAGCTCTTGCCGACAAACGTGATGACGGGCGTCTGCGCGTCCAAAAGCTGCTGAAGCATGGGGTCGGTCTCGGCCGTCGTCGTTGGCCGGCGCGTGCTGCCGAAGGCGGCGAGCTTCGCGTGCTTCAGGGGGATCGACTTCATACGGTCGAAGAACTCGATGTCCTTGGGATTGCTCCCAGGCCATCCGCCTTCGATGTAGTCCACGCCAAACGCGTCGAGTCGCTTGGCGATCTTGACCTTGTCTTCGACGCTAAACGAGATGCCTTCGCCCTGCGATCCGTCGCGCAGGGTCGTGTCATAGATATCGATTTTTCGAGAGGAGGCTGCCGTCATTGGTTCTTCCTTTTCGGGTGTATAACAAAAAAAATGCGCACCGCCACAAGCCGAAGTCCCGGCCGGGGAGGCGCGCGCAGCGTGTCACCCGACCGGGCTCATAATGGTGAAGCCCGCGAAAATCGCGATCTCAATCAGAAGATATTGCATATCTCTCAAAACCACACTAAATGGCGCTCTCGCCCTCTTCCCCGGTCCGTATCCGAATAGCGCGCTCGACGGGATAAACGAAGATCTTCCCATCTCCAATCTCCCCCGTCTGCGCCGCCTCTTCAATTGCCGCCACCGCCGCATCCGCGTGCTCGTCGCTCACGACCAACTCCAGCTTGATCTTCGGCAACAAGTTTACGACATAAGTATTGCCGCGATACTTCTCCGTATGCCCCCGCTGGTGGCCGTAGCCGCGCACATCAGAGACGGTCATCCCGACCACCCCAATATCCTCCAACGCTTCCTTCACCTGATCCAGCTTCATCGGTCGGATAATGGCTTCAACTTTTTGCATACGGTTTGTCCTCGCTGACAAATGGCGAAATTACAGCGCCGCGACGACCAGATCACCCATTTCGGTACAGGTGACAATCTTCGTGTCCGGCGTTTCGGCGATGTCGCCCGTCCGGTGGCCGGCGTTCAGGACGCTCTCTACTGCTTTCTCAATTTGCAGGGCGGCGGCTTCGGCGCCGAGGGAGTAGCGCAGGAGCAGGGCGGCGCTGAGGATTGTGGCGAGGGGATTGGCTTTTCCGGTGCCGGCGATGTCGGGGGCGCTGCCGTGGCTGGGTTCGTAGAGGCCGAAGGTTCCCTGGCCCAGGGAGGCGGAGGGGAGCATTCCTAAAGAACCGGTGAGCTGGGCGGCTTCGTCGCTCAGGATGTCGCCGAAGAGGTTTTCGGTCACGATGACGTCAAACGACTGCGGGCGGCGGACGAGGTCCATGGCGGTCGCGTCAACGAGCTGGTGGGTGAGTTCGACGTCCGGGTACTCGGCGGCGACTTTGGTGGCGGTGTCGCGCCAGAGGCGCGAGGTTTCCATGACGTTGGCTTTATCGACGCTGACGACACGCTTTGTCGGGCGCTTTTGGGCGGCCTTAAAGGCGACATGGAGAATTCGGGTGATTTCTTCGCGGCTGTAAAGGCAGGTGTCGATGGCGTTGTCGCCTTCCCAGCTTTTCGGCTGACCGAAGTAAAGGCCGCCGGTAAGTTCGCGGACGACGAGAATGTCGAAGCCGCCCTGAACCAAGTCCGCGCGCAGCGGACAGGCCGAAGACAGAGCCGAGTAGAGAATGCAGGGGCGCAGGTTAGCGTAGAGTCCGAGCTTTTTGCGCAGGGGCAGCAGGGCGCCGCGCTCGGGGCGCAGGTTCGGGTCCGGGATGACGTCATACTGCGGGCCGCCGACGGCGCCGAAGAAGATGGCGTCGGAGTTCTGCACGAGTTCGAGTGTATCCGGGGGGAGCGGGTGTCCAGTGGCGTCGTAGGCGGCGCCGCCCACGAGAGCTTCGGTGAACTCAAGGTTCAGGCCTTGCTGCGGCGCAACGGCCTTGAGGACCTTCAATCCCTCGGCAATGATCTCCGGGCCGATTCCGTCGCCCGCCAAAACTGCTATCTTCGCCATATCTATGCGTTTCCTTGATTGATTGAAATTTCGGTTCGAAGCGTTTTCAAAAATTCGCCGAAGCCCATTTTGCGCCAGAACGCCTGCGACGCCGGATTGGCGCGCACGACCTGCACTTCGATGTTGTGGACATCGTTGTCGATGAACCAGATGCGCAGGCGCTCGTACAAACGCCGTCCGGTCCCATGGCCGCGCGAGTCCGGCCGGACACAAAGGTCGGCGATGTACCCACACTCACCGGCGGCGAGGGTCGGTCGCTGGACGATCTGGCCGAAGGTATAACCCACGACCTCACCGGCGCAAACGGCGACAAAGATACCGATCTCCCCGTCAATGCGCGCCTTGAGATACTCACGGAACCAGTCTTCGGAGCCGGGTCCGGGCGTTAAGTAAGGATCGTGCAGGGCGTTGGTTTCTTGGAGGACGCGCCAGAGGGAGACGATCGTCGGAATGTCGTCGCGAACGGCGGCCCGGACTATCGTCTCCTCCATAACTTACACGTGCTCCAGAATGCGCTCTTCCTGCTGGCGTCCGGAGACGCGCGCGATCTGCTTGTTCAGCGCCTGCAAATACGCCTTGGTGCTTGCCACGAAGATATCCGTGTGCGCGGCATGCCCCGTGTAGATCATGTCGCCTTCGGCTTTGATCCGAATGGTCACGTCGGCCATCGCGTCGATGCCTTCGGTGACGCTCTGCACGGTGTACTCGATCAAGTCGTTCGGGACCTTCACGATACGGTTGACCGCACGGTAAATGGCGTCGACGGGACCGTTGCCGGTGTCAGCGTCGAGCAGGATCGCCTTGTCGGCGTTGCGCAGCTTGACAGTCGCGGTCGGGATTGCGTGATCGCCGCACGAAACCTGCACCTGGACCAGCTCGAACGCCTGCGCCACCGTGGTGTGCTCGTCTGCGACGATTGCGTCCAAATCCTCGTCGTACACGACTTTCTTGCTGTCGGCCACATTCAGGAAGCGTGCGTACACGCGCTCGAACTCGGTGTCCACGTCAAACGTATGGCCAAGTTTGGACAGACGATCGCGCAGTGCGTGGCGGCCGGAGCGCGCCGAAAGAATGATCTTGCTTTCGCTGATGCCGACGGTCGCGGGATCGATGATCTCATACGTGTCGCGCTGCTTGAGGATGCCGTCCTGGTGGATGCCCGACGAGTGCGCGAAGGCGTTCGCGCCGACAATCGCCTTATTGGGCTGGACTAAAATCCCCGTGAGCGAAGACACCAAACGCGAGGTCTTGTAAATCTCCGTCGTAGTGATATTCGTCTGTACCTGGTAGATATCGCCGCGCGTATAGATCGCCATGACGACTTCTTCCAGCGACGTATTTCCTGCACGCTCGCCGATGCCGTTGACCGTACACTCCACCTGCCGCGCGCCAGCCTTCACCGCCGCGAGCGAGTTGGCGGTCGCCATGCCAAGATCATTATGACAATGCGCCGAAAGAATGATATTCTCCGAGCCGGGCACATGGTTCAGGACGCCGGAAAACAGCGCGCCGTACTCCTCGGGAGACATATAGCCCGTCGTATCCGGGATATTGATCACCGTTGCTCCGGCCTTGATCACGGCTTCAATGACGCGATACAGATACTCTTTGTCCGCGCGGCCGCTGTCTTCCGTAAAATATTCAATGTCCTGACAGCCGAGCGACTTGGCGTACTTGACGGCGGCAACGCCGATCTCCATCGCCTGCTCGCGCGTCTTCTTCAGCTTGTGCTGCAAATGGTTGTCACTGACGCCCAGTCCCGTATGGATGCGCGGCCGCTTGGCGCCTTTTAAGGCGTCCCAGGCCACGTCGATATCCTTCGGCACCGCACGCGTCAGACCGCAAATCGTGATGCGATCGCTCACCGTCGCCGCGACGCGGCGGACGGCCTCGAAATCGCCGGGGCTGGAAATCGGGAATCCGGCTTCGATGATGTCCACACCTAGCCGCTCGAGTTGGCGGGCGATCTCCACCTTCTCGTCAATATTGAGCGAAGCGCCGGGCGACTGTTCCCCGTCGCGCAGCGTCGTATCGAAAATTTGGACTTGGTTGTTTGCCATCGAATCTCTTGCCTTTGCTGAAAATGCGCCCCATCCCCCTCGGCCAAATCGCAGAATAGCCGGCGGTTGAAACCGCGCCTAGAAGTGCGCCAAAGTCCACCTGCGTGGACTCAATGCTGTTTTTCGAACGTCTTGATGATCGAACAAAGGCATTTAACCCGCGAAGGCGGGTTTTGGCGCTCTCGTAGGCGCGGTTTCAACCGCCGGCCGTTTAAGCGAGAACGGCCGGTGGGGGATAGGGTCTCCCCTACTCCGTCGCTTCCACGACGTCCGTCTTCTTGACCCACGACATCAGGCCGCGCAGCTGCTTGCCGACGGCTTCCAGCTGGGACTCTTGATCGATCGCCGCCAGCGCGTTGAACATCGGGCGGTTGGCCTTGTTCTCCAGGATCCATTCCTTGGCGAACTGCCCGGTCTGGATTTCCTTGAGGATCTTGACCATCTCGGCCTTGGTGTCATCGGTGACGATGCGTGGGCCGCGGGTCATGTCGCCGTACTGGGCGGTGTCCGAGATCGAGTAGCGCATGCCGGCGATGCCCGCTTCGTACAGCAGGTCGACGATTAGCTTCAGCTCGTGCAGGCACTCGAAGTAAGCGATCTCCGGCTGGTAGCCGGCGTTCACCAGAGTCTCGAAGCCGGCTTTGACCAGCGCGGTCGCGCCGCCGCAAAGAACGGCCTGCTCGCCGAAGAGGTCGGTTTCGGTCTCTTCGCGGAACGTCGTCTCAAGGACGCCGCCGCGCGTGCCGCCGATGCCCTTCGCCCACGCCAGCGCCAGATCGCGCGCTTTGCCGGTCGCGTCCTGGTGGACAGCGATCAGCGCCGGGACACCCTTGCCTTCCTGGTAGGTGCGGCGGACCAAATGTCCGGGGCCCTTCGGGGCGACCATGAAGACATCCACGCCCTTGGGAGCCTTGATCTGGCCGAAGTGGATGTTGAAGCCGTGGCCGAAGACCAGCGCGTTGCCTTCTTCGACATACGGCGCGATGCTCTCGCGGTAGACATCGCCCTGATACTCATCGTTGATGAGGATCATAATGATGTCGGCTTCCTTGGAGGCTTCCTCGACTGTCTTCACCGACAGACCGGCCTCAGTTGCCTTCGCCCAGGACTTAGAGCCCTCACGAAGTCCGACGCGCACGTCGAACCCGCTGTCCTTCAGGTTCAGCGAATGCGCGTGTCCCTGCGAACCGTAGCCGATGACGGCGATCTTCTTGCCGTTTAAAAGTGTCGAGTCAGCATCGTTCTCGTAATAAACCTTGGCGGCCATGTTTCTGTGTTCTCCTAGTGAAATTCGTCAAACGTCCGAATTATCTTGCGAAATTTTGGGTTCGGCGTCTGTGGATGGACGAGCGAACTTCGCAGCGGCAAACCCCGCCGCCGCGCCTACGACAATAAAGAGCACGAGATTGATCGCGAGGTTCTTGACCGTATCCAATCCCAGACGATCCGTGAGAGCGTTGTAAACCGTCCAGAGCGCGTAGTTGCCACCCCCGACCGCGAGGCCGATCAGCGCGCCGCGCGGAACTTTACGGGTAAACGAGCCCCACATCACGCCGATCACCGGCGCTGCAATCAGCAGCGCCAGCATCAGCAGATTCGCCTGGTGGATCGTGATCAGCTCTTTCAATCAACCTCCGAATGCGCTTCTCTCAGCAATCGCCACTGGGTGCCATGCCTGTAGCCCTGGAAAGGCATGCATTGCGTACGAAGTGGAACGTTCGTTACTTCTCATTCGTGGAACATGCCTGTCCAGGGCTACAGGCATGGCACCCAGTGAAAGTTACCGAACGACTACATGCCCCCGATCACGAGAGCCATCGCGAAGCGGCCCGTGCGGACCAGTACGAGGATGCCATACGGCACCAGCATCTACTCAAAGGCGTCGATCTTGTCGTTGCCGCCTGTTACTTCGATGACGAACGTTTTGTCCGACATGTCGATCACGCGGCCCCGGAAGATCTCAACCAATTGCAGAATCGCGGTGCGGTTGTTAACCTCGGCGTTTACTTTGATCAGGGCCAGTTCACGGGCGATGATCGGAACGTCGATGTAATCTTGCACCTTGCTCACGTCGATCAGCTTGTGCAGTTGCTTGGTGATCTGTTCGACTTCCTGCTCGTCGCCGTTGACGACGACGGTCATGCGCGAGATCTTCGGGTTCTCGGTAATGCTGACCGCGAGGCTTTCGATATTGTAGCCTCGGCGCGAAAAGAGAAGAGCGACGCGCGCGAGGACGCCGGGCTTGTTCTCCACGAGAACGCTGATGGTATGTTGCTGTGTTTGCGTCATGACTTTTCCGGTCCGCTCTTGATACAAGAGACAGCCGTTCTGGGCGCTACTGTGCGCGCGGAACGGGCACGGTCTCCTTTTCTTCTTCTGCGGGCGCTGCTTGATCGTCTTCACCCATATAAGTCTCGCTGGCCATGTAGCTGTCCAGCGGAACCATGTCCGGCGAGCGCTGCACGACCATCTGGTGGATCGTGCCGCCGCTCGGGATCATCGGGTAGACATTCTCTTCTTTCGAGATGCGGAAGTCCAGCACGGTCGGCCGGTCGGTAATGCTCATCGCCTCTTCCAGCGCGGCGCGGACGCCCGATGGGTTGAAGCAGCGGATCGCATGCGCCCCGTAGGCTTCGGCGAGTTTGACGAAGTCCGGCGCCGCTTCCATGTCCACGGAGGAGTATCGGTTCCCCTGGAACAGCTCCTGCCACTGGCGCACCATGCCCAGGAACTGGTTGTTCAGGATACAGATCTTGATCGGCAGCTTGTAGATGGTCGCGACCATCAGCTCCTGGATACACATCTGGATCGAGCCGTCGCCCGTCACCAAGAAGACCGTCTTATCGGGAGCGCCAAACTGCGCGCCGATGGCGGCGGGAAGGCCGAATCCCATCGTTCCCAGGCCACCGGAGGTCACGAACTGGCGGGGCATTTCGCACTTGAAGAACTGGGCCGCCCACATCTGGTGCTGGCCGACATCCGTCACGCAAATCGCCTTATGATCGCTCACTTCGCCGATCTGTTCGATCACATACTGGCCGTGCAGCACGCCATCGTTCGGGTAGTGCAGCGGGAAGTCCTGCTTCAGCTTGTTGATCTGCCCCACCCATTCCGGATGCATCTTGGCCTTCACAACCTTGTTCAGCTCGAGCAGGATCGCCTTGACGTCTCCGACAATCGGAACGTCGGCCAGCAGAACCTTGCCGATCTCCGCCGGGTCGATGTCAATATGGATGATCTTGGCGTTCGGAACCCATTCGGCGACCTTGCCGGTCACACGGTCATCGAAGCGCGCGCCGACCGCGATCAGCAGGTCGCACTCGCTGACGGCATAGTTCGCGTAGGCCGTTCCGTGCATGCCCAGCAT
>JAOQAA010000662.1 GCA_025963815.1 Capsulimonas sp. | reverse complement strand
GGTTATAGACGATGCCAGGGCCACCGGTCGCGAGCACGACGGCGTCGGCCCGGAATGTCTCGATCTTCATCGTACGAAGGTCCTGCGCGACGATGCCTTTACAGACGCCGTCGTCATCCTTCACGATGCCGAGAAACTCCCAGAACTCATGCTTGGTGATCTCACCCGCAACTTCATGCCGCCGCGCCTGCTCGTCCAGCGCATAAAGCAGCTGCTGGCCTGTCGTGGCGCCGGCGTAAGCCGTACGATGATGCTTGGTGCCGCCGAAGCGCCGGAAGTCCAACAAGCCTTCGCCCGTGCGATTGAACATGACGCCCATACGGTCGAGCAGGTTGATGATGCCCGGCGCATTGTCCGCCATGTGCTTGACGGGCGGCTGATTCGCCAGAAAGTCGCCGCCGTAGACGGTGTCGTCCAGGTGCTCGTAGGGCGAGTCGCCCTCGCCTTTGGTGTTGACGGCGCCGTTAATTCCGCCCTGTGCGCAGACTGAGTGGCTACGCTTGACGGGGACGAAGCTGAAGAGATCGACGGGAACGCCGCCCTCGGCGATCTTCACCGAGGTCATCAAGCCGCCCAGTCCGCCGCCGACGACGATGACTTTGGGTTTCGTATTTGTCGCTACTGTCGCCATAATTTATCTCCTCGCGACTTTCGCCGTCACAGCGGGCGCCGAAATCGAAGCGCGCTCATGGTTCAATCCCGCCGAGCGGAACCGATTGGCCGTCGCCAGCCCGATGACGGTGAAGATCAAGAACACGCCCGCGCAGACAAACGCGCTGATCTTTTGCGAACGCTGCGAGATCGTGATTCCCCAGCGGATACAAAAGTTCCAGATGCCGTTTGCGAAGTGGAACACCGTGGCCGTGATGCCGATCACATAGAACGCGAAGAACAAAGGATCCGCGAACTGGCCCGCCATGGATTCCCATCCAATCGCCTTTTCGGGATTGGGCGATCCTTGCCACGCCAGGAAGTATCGCTGCAAGCTTGTGTTCCAAACGTGGAAGCCGATGTAGAAGAACGCGATCACGCCGCTGACGCGCTGCAGAAAGTACATCCAGTTCCGGCCATAGCTATAGCTGCCCAGATTGGATGAGCCATGCGCGGCGATAAAGATCCCATAAATCCCATGATACAGAATCGGAATGTAGATAATGATGATCTCCAGGATCGCCACGAAGGGCAGATATCCAAAGACCTTGACCACCGTTTCAAAGGCGCCTGGACCGCGCAATGCATAGGAATTGGCGATCAGATGCTGCATCAAAAAGATGCCGATCGGAACGATGCCCGAGAGTGAGTGCAGCTTATGCCATAAATACGGGTCGCGCAGCCCTCGCGCGTTCGACGCCTCTTGAGAAGCGGGTATTGAGGAAGCCATCGTCACAGTCCTTTCGGAAAACCAGAAAACAACCTAGTATACCATCGGGGTTGCAAAATGTAAAATGAAATGATATCATACTTATTATAAGCATGGCTAATATTCTACAGATAGAAACTCTCAAACTTTTTTGCGATCTCGTGGAAGCGCAAAGCTTCTCGCGCGCCGCCGAGCGCAACTTTGTGACCCAATCGGCGGTCAGCCAGCGTCTGCGCGCACTGGAACGCGAGTACGGCCGCTCGCTGATCGACCGTGGCCAGGGCCGTGGCGTCGTTACCCCTACCCCCGCCGGCCAGATCCTTTACGACGGCGCCAAGCGACTCCTGCGCGAGGCCAACGCCCTCGACGCCCTGCTGCGCGACAGCGGCGACGAAGTCGGCGGCACCATCCGCGTCGCCACCGTCTACTCCGTGGGCCTGCACGCCCTGCCCCCGCGCCTCAAGCCCTTCCTCGCCGCCCACCCTAAGGTGAACGTCCACCTGCAATATCAGCAGACCGAAGAAATCTACCGAGAAGTGATGGACGACTCCGTGGACATCGGCATCGTCGCCTGCCCCGCCACCCGGCGCGGCCTAGAAATGTTTCTGTTCAGCGAAGAAGAAATGGTGCTGATCTGCGCCCCCGAGCACCCGCTCGCCGCTCACACCTCCGTCAGCCTCAAAGACCTGGACGGCGTCGCCTTCATCGGCTTCGACAATGACATCCCCACCCGCAAACTCATCGAAGCCCGCCTCTCGCGCGCCGGCGCCCGCGTCCGGGTAACCAGCACGTTCGATAACATCGAAACCATCAAGAGCATTGTGGAGATCGGCAACGGTGTTAGCATCGTGCCGGCGGACACCATCCGCCAAGAAGTGCGCGAAGGCGCATTGGTCGCCGTGCCGTTTACGGAGTGGGATACGTTTTTAAGGCCGACGGGGTTGTTGGTGAAGAAGAGTAATTTGAAAAGGGCGGTGGTGCAGGTGTTTGTGGAGGCGATGAAGATTGGGGCTTCTGCCTGATTAAAAATTTGCGAAGCCGACTCAATATGATGGCCGGCGGTTAAAACCGCGCCTTCGAGAGCGCAGAAGTCCCCCTTCGGGGACTACATAATCCTTGACGATACCGTCGAATGTAAGCCACTTCGTACGATGCTCTCGTTTCGGATAATGTAACCCACGCAGGTGGGTTTCTGCGCACTTGTAGGCGCGGTTTTAACCGCCAGCCGTATTTTGGATCAGTTTAACGAAAACCGCATGGTCTTCTCTTAAAGTCCCAGCGCCTGCTTCACAAGCCCCGGAATATCCGCCGTGGATTCCGCCATGAGAACGCCGGCGGCCTTGAGGGCGTCGACTTTCGCTTGGGGGCCGCCGCTGGAGCCGGAGATGATGGCGCCGGCGTGGCCCATGCGCTTTCCGGGAGGCGCGGTCAGACCGGCGATGAAGCCGATGACCGGCTTTGTCATGGTCTTGATGTACTCGGCCGCGATCTCTTCGTCCGAGCCGCCGACCTCGCCGCACATAACGATGGCTTTGGTCTCCGGGTCCGCTTCGAAGAGCGGGAGGACGTCGATGAACCGGGTGCCGGGCATCGGGTCGCCGCCAACGCCGACGCAGGTGGTCTGGCCGAGGCCGGCGCGGGTGAGCGCGTCGACCGCTTCGTAGGTCAGGGTGCCGGAGCGCGAGACGATCCCGATCGGGCCGGGGGTGAAGATGCTCGCCGGCGTGATGCCGATCTTGCACTCGCCCACGGTCAGGATGCCGGGACAGTTCGGGCCGAGCAGGCGCGACTTGGACGTCTTCACGACGTTGACCGCCTTGATTTCGTCCTGGATCGGAATGCCTTCGGTGATGCAGACGATGAAGTCCACACCCGCGTAAACCGCTTCCAGGATACCGTCCGCCGCGAAGCGGGCCGGGACGAAGATACAGGAGGCGTTCGCACCCGTCTTTTCGACGGCTTCCTTCACGGTGTTGAAGACGGGAACGCCCTGGATGGTCTGTCCGCCCTTACCGGGCGTAACGCCGCCGACGACATTGGTGCCGTAGTCGATCATCTGTGTCGTGTGGAACTCGCCCTCGCGGCCGGTGATTCCCTGGACGATGACCTTGGTGTCTTTACCAACTAGGATACTCATGGCTGTTCTTTAACCCCGTCGTCGCTTGAAGTAGAACACGGTGACGGGAACGCTGTCGTCCATCTCGTCATCGCCTTCGCCGCCATCTTCGGTGGCCCGCACATCCGCAACCGCGTTGACCAGCTCCCAGCCGTCCGCGCCATGGGTGTTGAGCGTCGCCTCATCCGTCTCGTCGTCCGCTTCGCTCACGACGATCTTGTACTCAAATACATCTGCCATTGATATCCATCCTTCTTCTTGCTTCTTAAATTAAGAAAGCGCGTAATTACTTCTTAGCGTAAGCCAGCTCCACGATCTTCGCGGCGGCTTCCTGCATCGTCTCGGCGGGAACCAAGTTCGTGGTCTTCAGCAGCTCGGCGCCCTCGGCGGCGCGGGTGCCGGCGAGACGGATCACGATCGGCACTTTGACGTCGAGCGTCGCGACGCCGGCGATGATGCCCTTGGCGACTTCGTCGCCGCGCGTGATGCCGCCGAAGATGTTGAACAGAACGCCCTTGACATTGGGATCAGACAGAACCACTTCGAGGCTGCTCGTGACCGCCTCGGCCTTGGCGCCGCCGCCGATGTCCAGGAAATCAGCCGGCTGACCGCCCGCGCGCTTCACTTCGTCCATGGTCGTCATGACCAGGCCTGCGCCGTTGCCGATGATGCCGATGTCGCCGCCCTCAAGACGGACATACTGGATGCCGCGCCGATGCGCTTCGGTCTCGATCGGATCTTCCTCGGCGGTATCATGGTAGGCCGCGAACTCGGGGTGGCGGAACATGGAGTTCTCGTCGATGTCCCACTTGGCGTCGCCGGCGATGATCGTGCCTTCCTTGGTGATGACCAGGGGGTTAATCTCGGCGAGCGTCGCGTCCGTGCCGACATAAGCGGCGTAGAGCGCCTTCAGGACGGGGATCGTCTTGTTGATGTGGGCCACATCGTAGTTGGCGTCGAACAGGACTTGTCGGGCCGCGTAGTCAGGCAAGCCCAGCAATGGGTCGATGAACAGCTCGGCGATGTCGGCGGGGTTGTTGTGCGCGACTTCCTCAATGTCCATGCCGCCCTTGGTCGAGACGATCAGCACGTCGCGCTGGCGGGCTCGGTCCTGGGTGATCGCGACATAGATCTCTTTGTCGATGTTGACGGCTTCTTCCACCAGAAGCTTGTTGATCTTCAGGTCGGAGTTGGCCTGCGCGAAGAACAATGTCTTGCCCAGCAGCGCCTTGCCGATCTCCTCGGCGTCATTCGGATTGTCGGCGAGCTTGACGGCGCCGGCTTTGCCGCGTCCGCCGCTATGCACCTGCCCTTTGATCACGACCTTGCGGCCGAGCTGGGTAGCGATGTCCCGCACTTCGGCGGGGGTCGAAGCCGCCTGTCCTTCCGGCACGGGCACGCCGTACTGCTTCAGGAGCTGCTTCGCCTGGAACTCATGTATCTTCAAAATCGTGTCTCCTGCTCTTTTAAAGAAGCGGAAAAGCCAGCGAAATCATTTTTGCCGAGCTTCTCTGCTTCTTTTGTTCGAAACCGACTCCTATTATGAACGAAAAATCGTTTCCAACAGGCGTCGGAAACGATTATTTCGCTAAGATTCGTCGGTATATTTGTCCTTGAGGCTACTCACGACACTCGGATCGGCTAATGTCGTCGTATCTCCCAATGCGCGCCCCTCGGCGATGTCGCGCAAAAGGCGGCGCATGATCTTGCCGCTGCGGGTCTTGGGAAGCTCCGCCGTGAGGAACAAGTCGTCCGGCCGGCAGATCGCGCCGATCTTCTTGGCGACATGCGCCTTGAGCTCCGCCATGAGTTCAGGCGACGGATCGATCCCCTCTTTCAACGTCACAAACGCCGAAATCGCCTGACCCTTAATTTCGTGCGCCTTGCCGATAACCGCCGCCTCAGCGACGCTCGGATGATCCACGAGCGCGCTTTCGACTTCCATGGTCGAGACACGATGCCCGGCGACATTCATGACGTCGTCCACGCGGCCCAGGAGCCAGTAATCGCCTTCGGAGTCGCGCTTGGCGCCGTCGCCGGCGAAGTAATAACCCTGTGCGGCGAACTTGCTCCAGTAGACTTCGCGGTACCGTGCATCATCGCCCCAGAGCGTGCGCAGCATCGACGGCCACGGCTTGGTGATAACCAGCAGGCCGACGCCCTCATTGCCTTCCGGCAGCGGATCGCCCTTTTCATCCACGACCAAGGCGCTGATACCCGGGAAGGGACGCCCGGCGCTCGCCGGTTTGGTCGTGCTGATCCCAGGGAGCGGCGTAATCATGATCGCGCCGGTTTCCGTCTGCCACCATGTATCCACAATCGGGCAGCGCTCGCCGCCGACATTTTTGTGATACCAGAGCCACGCCTCGGGATTGATCGGCTCGCCGACTGAGCCCAGCAAACGCAGACTGCTCAGGTCATGCTTCTCGGGCCACTCGGTTCCCCACTTCATAAACGCCCGAATCGCCGTCGGCGCCGTGTAGAGAATGGTGATCTTGTGCTTTTCGATCAGTTCCCAGAACCGGTCCCTCGCGGGCCAGTCCGGGGCTCCTTCGTACATGAACACGGTGGCGCCATTGGACAGCGGGCCGTAGACAACGTAGGAGTGCCCGGTAATCCAGCCGACGTCGGCCGTACACCAGTAGACGTCTTCGTCCTTGAAATCGAAAATATACTTGCTAGTGGTGGTCGCGCCGGTCAGATAGCCGCCGGTCGTGTGCGCGATGCCCTTGGGCTTACCCGTGGACCCGGACGTATAAAGGATAAACAGCAAGTCTTCGGAGTCGAGCGCTACAGCGTCGTTCTGATCGGACGCATCCGCGACGAGCTCGTGCCACCAAAGATCGCGTCCTTCGACCCACGGCGTCTCTTCGACCTTGCCCGTGCGATTGACGACAATGACGTTCTCAATCGTCGTCTCGCCTGTCAGCGCCTGATCGGCCGCTTCCTTAAGCTTGACCACACCACCGCGCCGCCAGCCGCCGTCGGCGGTGATCAGCAGCTTGGAGCCGCTGTCGTGAATTCGCTCACGCAGGCTGTCCGCACTGAAGCCGCCAAAGACCACCGAGTGCGGCGCGCCGATGCGGGCGCAGGCCAGCATTGCAATCGCCGCTTCAGGAATCATGGGCAGGTAGATCGTCACGCGATCACCGTGCTGCACGCCCTTGCCCAGCAATACGTTCGCAAACTTGCAGACTTCCTTGTGAAGCTCCGCATAGGTGTACGTCTTCGTGTCGCCCGGCTCGCCTTCAAAGACGATAGCCGCCTTGTCGGCGCGCCCGCCGGCGACATGCCGGTCCAGACAGTTCACGGAGACGTTCAACTGGCCGCCAAGGAACCACTTCGCATGCGGCGGGTTCCACTCGCTGACCGTGTCCCACGGCTTCGACCACTCCAGCTGCGACGCCTGCCCGGCCCAAAACGCATCGGGATCGGCGGCGGCGGTCTCATAGATCTTGGGATCGTTCCAATTCGCTTGGGCCGCGAAATCGGCGGGGGGAGGAAATGTCTGACTTGTTTCTTGTTCGAGCTCTGCCACGTCGGATGCTCTCCTTCGATACTTACGCAATTTTCAACCGGGAGAGTGTTCGGCGCGGCTAGTACAATTACCTGCTTGGATTTATTTCTTTTACGAACATATCCGAAAACCTTTACGGGCCTTTGGCGTGGGCTGCCCATCTCCCGTTTCTACCCACCCCCGCGCTGCGCGCGCCCCCTCCCGCGACGGGAGTGGGTTGGAAGATTGTCTCTTAACATGCGTCGCCTGCGTCACTCTCTGAATAACCACTCCCGTCGCGGGAGGGGTCGCGCGCAGCGCGGGGGTGGGTAGAAACGGGAGATGTGGCGCTTTAAAACAAATTCAGCTGCAGCGGCTTCACGCCAGGCGTCCACGACACGGAGGGCTTGTCGCGCTTGGCGACATCGAGCACCACCGGGCAGCCCGTTTCAACGGCGACGGTCGCCTTCGCATAGGCGAGGGCGAGTTTGGGGGTGTTGTTTTCTTTGGAGAGGTGCGCGAGCCAGGCGGTATGCGGGCCGTGGGTTCGAGCGTGCTCGCAGAGCAGGGCGACGGCGGCTTCGTTGGAGAGGTGGCCCCGGTCGCTGAGGATACGCGCCTTGAGGTAGCCGGGGTAGACGCCGGCGTTCAGGCGGTGGACATCGTGGTTGGCTTCTAAGATGAGTAAGTTGGCGCCGCGAATGGCTTTACGCATGGTGTCGGTGACATGACCGGCGTCGGTGATGATGCTGGCTTTGTGGCCGCTGGGACGATACATGAGGTTGACGCCGACGGGCTCGACCGCGTCGTGTGGAACGGAAAACGTCTCGACATCGAGATCGCCGATTGTCCATGTATCGCCTGTCGGAAGCTTGATGTTGGGCGAATCCGTGCAGCGCCGATAGAGAGCATTTAATGTCGCGGGGTTCGCGACGATCGGAACGCCGTGGCGCTTGGAGATCGCATGGGCGCTCTGGATGTGGTCGGAATGCTCGTGGGTGAGGACAATCCCGCTGAGATCTTCCAGCTGGAGGTCGTGCGCGGCAAGCGCGCTGGTGATCAGGCGCAGGCCGATGCCCGCGTCGATGAGGATCGCATGTTCGCCCGCTCGAACAAGTGTTGTGTTTCCGGACGAGCCGCTGGCGAGAGCGTGGACTGAAAAGTGCCGAGTCATAAGGAGTATCTTACCCCAAAATTACTCCAAATTAGGTCCGGACGTGCAAAGACCCGACGGGAGGCGTCAGCGACGTCGGGTCTCTAAATTGTGTGCTTCCTTGCGTATGCTCGTCCGGTTGATGGGACGGGCTCCTTATTGATGAGCCGCGCACGCCGTTAGATAGATTTCAGTGGGCGCGGTTCGTTATTAGCACATTGCATTCCTGTATGAAGTTGTCTACCCGTATTATAGGCAGGCGCGCGAAGGGTTGTTACTGCAACAGTTACCAGGTTTTCAGGGATTATTGCTGGGGAGCTTCAGAAGGAACGCCGTCGCAAGCGAGGATTCTTTGCCGCCCTCCACCCACTTGCCGCCAGCGGCGAGCGCCGCGCCGTCAGGAAAGACAATCAGCGCCTGATCGTGGCTGCTGTCCGGAACGGAGGAAATCGGGGTAAAGGCGTCCGTGGCGGGATCGAAAACTTCGGCCGCACCTGTGGTGGCGTGAATGGGAGGAGACCAGCCGCCGATCAGCAGAAGTCTGCCGTCCGGCAAGGTTTCCGTGCTGTGCGCCATGCGCGGCGTTCCCAGAGGTTTGGGCGCCGTGTGAAACTCGTCGGTCACGGGGTCATAGATCTCCGCCTCGCGCGGGCCGGACTCGCCGTTCTGGCCGCCGGCGATCAGAACCGTGCCATCTGCCAGCAGCGTCGCCGTCGCGCGGTCGCGGGCAAAGGCCATCGGTGACTTCGTCCGGCGAAATGTGTTGGTGGCGGGATCGAAGATCTCCGCTGTCGCGGATGGCTTGTCTGGCTTGCCGACAAACCAGTGCTTGCCGCCGGCGATCAGCACCCGTCCATCTTTCAGAAGAGCCGCCGCCTGCCCGAAGCGGTCTTCCCTCATCAGGCCGGGGACTTGGGAGAACGTCTGGGTTTTGGGATCGTAGAGGTCCGCCGTGGCGAGCGTGCGGCGGCTGTGCGTGTCGAACCCGCCGGCGCATAAGATCCGCCCATCGGCGAGCGTCGTCGCCGTAAATAGCTCGCGGGGCTTCGACATCCGGCTTGGAAGCAGACGGAACATCTCCGTTTTGGGATCGAACACCTCCCCTGTCGCCAGCGAGCCGAGGGAGGTATTGTAACCGCCGATAATCAGCACCATGCCGTCCGGCAAAACGCTCGCGGCGGCAAAATCACGGGGATAAGTGAGATTTCCCTTGGTTCGATGAAACGAGTTCGTGGTTTTGTCAAAAACATCAGCGGTCGCAAGGCAGGAACCGGCGTCATAGCTGAAGCCGCCTGCGATCAGCGCACTCAGACCATCCGGAAGCAGCACGGCGCTCGGCGCCCAGCGGGAATCGCACATGCCTGGCTTGATCGGCGTCCACGCGGGCGTTTGGGCCATGGCGGGAGCGCCGATCACGCAAAGCGGCAGGAGAAGCGTCCATTTCATCCGAGGATCGTGTCCGCGAAATCGTCGCTGGCGGCGGCAAGCTCGAAATCGTGAATTGTCAGTCCGCCCGAATCGTGTGTGGTGATGCGAAATGTCACTTTGTTGTATCGGATATCGATGTCGGGGTGATGATTGATCGATTCGGCCGTCTCGCCCGCCTGATTGACGAATTGAAGCGCCTGGGTGAAGTCCTTGAACTCGAAAGTGCGCGTCAGAACGCCGTCCTTACGGCTCCACAATGGGACGCGCTTCAAATGATCAAGAACCTCAGCTTCCGGCAATAACGGGAATTTCATGGGGCGTCTCCTTTATCCATTGGCGTCATAGCTTAGTGTTGAGATCATCATACCCAGAATTTTCCGGGCTGGAATGTTCGCCTGCTCGCCTCCCTTCGCCATC
>JAOQAA010000636.1 GCA_025963815.1 Capsulimonas sp. | reverse complement strand
TAGAAACGGGGCCGAAGCCAGGAAAGGATGGGGCTATCGCCCCAGGATCTCGTTGATCTGCGCCATCTCATGATCCGTCAGCGCGCCGAATTGCATTGCGCCGACATTTTCTTCGACCTGAGCCACGGTCTTGAAGCCGGGGATCGGGATCATGGCCGGGCTGCGGGCCCAGAGCCAGGCGAGGGCGCCCTGGGCGACGGTGCGGCCGCCGCTGGTGAGGATGCTCTTGATCGAGTCGAGTTTTTGCAGGGTTTCGGCCTGGCCGCCTTCAGCGAAGTTCCAGCCTCGGCGGATGTCGTCGGATGGGAGCTTGGTGTCAGCGTTGAATTTGCCGGTGAGAGTCCCCATGCCGAGCGGGCCGCGCAGGATGCTGGCGAGATTGTTCGTTTCGCAGACTTTGAGGGTTTCTTCATTGCCGCCGAAGAGGTTGAACGCCTGCTGGATCGCCACGCAGTTTGGGCTTTGCGCGAAGAACTCAGCGCGGGCGGGGTCGTCCGTGCTCCAGCCAATGTAGCGGACCTTGCCGGCGGCGACCAGTTCATCGAAGACGGCGAGGACTTCGGGCGCTTTCGCCAAATCGTAGCCGCCGAGGTGGAACTGGTAAAGGTCGATGCGATCGGTTTTTAAGCGGCGCAGGCTTTCGTCGCAGCATTGGCGGATGTAGTCGGGATCGCCGCTTTCTCCGGGCGCTTCGCGCGTTTCTTCGACATAGGTGTAGCCGGCTTTGGAGGCGATGAAGATCTCGTCGCGCTTGTCGCCGAGTGCTTCTGCGATGATCTTTTCGCTATGGCCGCAGCCGTAGACGTCGGCGGTGTCGTAGAAGTCCACGCCAAGCTCAAAGGCGCGGCGCAGGGCGCGCACGGACTCAGCGTCGTCGACGCCGCCCCAGCCGACGGGGTTGCCGTTACGCGCGTGCGGGCCGCCGATGGCCCAGCATCCCATGCCTAAGGCGCTGACTTCGACGCCGCTGCGTCCCAATGTTCGTTTCATAAATTATCTTCTTCCATGCAGTGCGTTATTCGGTGGGAATCTGCCCGGGAGCCCATAGAGACTTCACGTCTTCACCGCGCTCTTCGCGAGCCTTGAGATCGGTCAGGAATTCGACGAAACCAAACGCCGGCTCCCAGTCCATCAATCGCTTGGCTTCGGACATATCGTGCTGCTCCACGGAACTGGGCAAATAGAGTGAATACTTCTCGATCAGCGCTTTAGCGCCGGGAATTTGAGTTTCGCACCAGTCCGGGCCAAGTGTCCGGAAATTCTCCACGACATCGGCGGGCATGTGGTGGTTCGTATGAATCACTGTCTGGAAGAGGCCGATCTTCTTGTCGATGGCGGCGCGCAGGGCGGCGACGGTGGCGGTGGCGACGTCGCGTCGATCCACGCCGTTGCGCAGCAGCATCGCGCCGAAGTCCAGATACGGCTTTGGAACGAAGTCATGATAGCGCAGCATGGCGACGGACGCGCCGGCCGACTCGTGATAGGATCGGCTGAGGTCCTCGCCAATGACCTTGCTCACGCTGTAAACGCCACCCCATCCATACGCCATCGACGAGGCGAACACGACGGCCTTGACGCCGTTCGCGCGGCAGGCTTCGAAGACATTGAACGTGCCGTCCACGTTCACGGCGAAAATCGTCGCGTCGCTCACGGGCGGATTATGGGCGCAGTGCCAGGCGGCGAGATGAATCACGGCGTCGCAGCCTTCGACGGCGCGCAGGGCGTCAGTTGGGGTGCGCGTGTCGCAGCGCACGAACTCGACGCCTTTGAGAGTGTCATGGGCGGGTGGGGCGACATCGGCGCGCCGAATGTCATAACCCTCTTGATGCAGCAGCTCGCACACAGCCTGACCGGCGTTGCCGGCGGCTCCGGTGATTAGTACCTTCATGAAACTGCTCCTTCGGAACACAAAGAAAAACGACCTGAACATCGCATTCGGTCAGGCCGCAGTCAAAAAAAATGAGCGGCCGCCCTGGTGGACGGATCGCTCATATTGTATCCGATGGCGGAAGCAAGAGTCAATAACTGGTTTGTAACTGGTTTGTAATTTGTGATTGGTGAACCAGCATCAAGTTAAATCGAATAATCGTCCCAGAAGACCTGCACGCGTTTGGGTTTGACGTGGACCGATTCGCCGACCTGCAAATTCAATTCTTTGTACTTTTCGCGCGTGATTTCGGCGGCGATGGTTTCCGCGCCGTCGGTCGGGTCCAGGCCGACGCGGACGATGGGACCGACGGCGGTAATGTGCCGGACCACGGCTTCGATGGTGGGGGAGCCATTGCGCTGGCGCGCGATCTCCAGTTCATGCGGCCGCGTGTATCCAACGACCTCCGAGCTTCTAACTGCGCTGTCGGGAATGGCGAAGGCCATGGCGCCGACTTGCGCTTCGCCATTCGCGACGCGGCCATGGAACAGATTGACGCTGCCCAGGAAGTTGAAGACGAATGGGTTCGCCGGCGTGTCATAGACCTCTTCAGGCGTGCCGATCTGTTCGATCTGGCCGTGGTTCATGACGACGATCCGATCGGCCACTTCCAGGGCTTCTTCCTGGTCGTGCGTGACGAAGATGCTGGTAACGTGCAATTCGTCGTGCAGGCGCCGCAGCCACTGGCGCAGTTCCTGGCGCACGCGGGCGTCGAGCGCGCCGAACGGCTCGTCAAGCAACAGGACCTTGGGCTCAACGGCCAGTGCGCGGGCCAGCGCAATACGCTGGCGCTGACCGCCAGACAGCTGCGATGGAAAGCGGTCAGCCAGCCAGTCAAGCTGCACCAGGTTCAGC
>JAOQAA010000601.1 GCA_025963815.1 Capsulimonas sp. | reverse complement strand
CTCACCGGCTCATGCACAGCCGTCAAGATCTCATCCGACACACGCCGGCTGCCCCGCAAAAGCATCCCCAGCAAGACGCCCGCAAGCACGCCGATCAAGAAATCATCCATGGGTTTTCTCCTATTTGGGCAAGCACGTTCACACAAATGGGAGGCGTCGCGGTTAAACACCCACAAGTGGGTACCCGGCCTAAGAGAGCGCAGAAGTCCACCTTCGTGGACTACAAACGCCTACATCCGATTGCCTTGACGAATAAAATTCGGCATTTAACCCACGCAGGTGGGTTTTGGCGCACTTTCTAGGCGCGGTTTTAACCGCCGGCCCCCTCTCACCACTCATCCTCCCCCTCCGTCAGCGCATGCGGCAGCCGCTTCGGGTCGATCACCTTCACCCCCTGGTACTTCAGCACCCGACTTTCCGTCGGCTCCGGCCGCTTCGCCCGCGCGGGTCTTGAAAGCAGCCCATACCTCAAGGCGTCTTCGCTGTGATCCTCCGCCGTCGTATCCACATCTTCTAAGTCCCTCGGGTCCGGCCCCAGCGTCCCAATCGTCCGGATCAAGTTCGGACAGCGCCCCCGAAACACCGTCAGCGCCCCGGGTTCATGCAGATACTCGCGCACTCTCGCCCAGCCGTTCACGCGGTCGTTGTTCGCGCGGATCACATTGAGACCCTCGCCCCAGTACTCCTCAGCGATATACTTGCCCGGATGCCCCGCCCGCGCCTTCGCTTCCTGCGGCGGAAAGATCGACGGGTCCGCGTAGATCGGACAGGACTTCGGCGCAATTCCATAACGCTCCAGAGCCTGAGCGACTTTGACCGCCTGCTCGCCCGGCGTCAGACGAGTCTCATACACCTCGTCCATCACCGTCACGTTGCCCTCGTCGTCGCTCGCCATCAAAAGAAAACAGAACGGCGCCGCCTTGCCATAATCCAAGCCGCCAAAGAACCGATGCCACGCCGGAACTTCAGACGGCAGACGGACATGCTTCGCCTCGGACCACTCCGAAAAGTAAGCTCCCTCTTGAATGTCCCAGTCACCACGCAGCAAACGCGCCTGCTCCACTTCGGGAAGCGACTTCAAATTGACCAGGTAGTGCGGGTCAATGTCCAGCAGGATCTTATTGTCGTAGACCGAGGAGAAGATAAACGTCACGGACTTCCCAGGCAAGCCCTCGTCGTCGCGCCAGTCTTCAGCGACCCACACGATCTCCCCGTTCACACGGGTAAACCAGCGCAGCTCCCCGTGCGCCGCGCGGTCCAGCCGATTTTTGTCCAGCCACGGCGACAAAAACTTCTTCACCCACGATCCCGCCTTCGGGTTCGTCGTCGCCCGGACATATGGCCGAACCCCGCTCGTCGAACGGTTGCGCGACAGCAAGTAAAAGAACTGGTCTTCGGTGAAGTGCGTCAGCTCGTCGAAACAGATCAGAGGGACTTCGGTTCCCTGCCAATCGTGGACGGTATCGGCGCGCTGCAAATGCGCCATCTTCCCCTTTGCCCCACTCGGAAACTTCCAGGTCAGCGTCGTCAAATTCGCCTTCGCGCCCGTTTTCGGAAACAGCTTCAGCGACGCATCCCACAAGCCCCCGTTCGCCGTGATCTGCGGCGACGTCCTTCGGAAGATCACAAAGTTGAAATCCGGATTACCCCGATGCCGCAGACACTCCATCAAAAGTGAGTGAGTCTTTCCGCCGCCCGCCGCTCCGCCGAAAATCACAATGTCCGCGCGGCTGTTGTAAAAATCCGTCTGCGGCCCCGGCTGCGGCGGTGGAAGCCCCGCTGGCTGGCGATCCCGCTCCCGCCGCAGCGCCTTCGACGCCGCACTGCCTGTGCGATCCTCCCCACCGAGTTCTTTAGACGCCGCGCCGGGGGTTGACCTCAATCGCTCCCCATCGCCGTTCCACATAGTCAAGGAGCCTGGTTCGCGTTTCATCGTCGTCGATCGTCTCCTGCGCGGCCTGCACCAGCCCCGCGCCCATCTGTCCCATCACCGCGTCCAGCGCCGCCAGCCCGATCGCCCCCGCACTCTTCTGCTTCTCAATTCGCAGCGCCAGCGTCCCTACTTGAGTCAGCAATGATCCCGCCGCCGCGAGATCCACGATCTTCACCGGCTTCGCCGGCCGCTCCGGATTCCCGAACGATTCATGCCAGGCGATCAAAGCCGCCGAAAACCGATCGTACCGCTCCACATAATCCGTCAGCAGCGCCCGCAGCAGCGCAAGCTCCGGCAAAAGATCCAGAGGCTCCGAATGTTCGGCATGGCGAGCCGCCAAATCACGAAGCCGTTCACTCCCAATTTCAGAGTAACGCCCCGGCGTTTCCGCCTTCGCTCGCTTGCGCTCTGCCCGGCGCCCAGCCTCTCCCTCCGCGATTTTTAACACTAAAATGGTCTCCAAAAGTCGCAATAAATACAAAATGAAGCGTACAGGCGTCATCTAGTGTTATGTTTTTTCGTCACCTAGCATACCATCATAAAAATAAACGGAGCGACCGTATAAATAACAGGGAAATTATGCGATCATATAGTATCAGCGGCCAGGCTCCTGGTTATCCGCAGCGTCGATAGGCCGCCGCGCACGCAGCGAAACGGATCGCTCCGGCTCGGGCGACGCCTTCTCAAGCAAGCACTACCCCGTGGTTCTTTACGCGGATTCCAATGTTGGAATAAACCTAACTCGCTCTTTAAAATAGTTACAAACCGCAACAGTCATGTTGTTTTTTTGCTCTATGAACTCACTCTGAAAAAATAATCAAAAAAAAATTATTGATTTAGGGTACAGACATTCAGTTCTGGCACAAAATATGCAACGTCGACAGGAGCGGCAAGATTCTTATTAACACCGCTTAACGCCAAGGAACCATTAATATGGTCAGACATCATTACACTACAGCCGCGGCATTAACCCTCGTTTTGCTCGGCGGCGCGGCCCACGCCGATCAGCTCATCACATTTACCGGAACGATTCTTCGCGGAAATTTGGCCACGTTTGGCGCTCATGCCGGTGACACGTATACGCAATCGTTCATCATCAAGACAGGCGCCGTCAATCACGCCGGCAACAATCAACTGCTTTCGAAATTCAAAAGCACCGGAACAGTCACTCCCGGCGACATCACGTCCATGGTAAACTTCAGCGGCCATACCGTGATCTTTACCGCCACACAAGGCGCGACCGTAGCGCTGGACGCCGCGAACTACTTCCCCTCGTATGCTCACGGCGAGTTTCTGCTCGGGACGACTACCAAAGGCGTCGGCAATGGCGTCACCGG
>JAOQAA010000577.1 GCA_025963815.1 Capsulimonas sp. | reverse complement strand
AGCGATGAGCGAAACCGTACGTCGCATCGACATGACGTCGATACAGCGTCTCCAGCGCCCGGGGATCGCCCTCGGCCACATAGGCCTTGGCTAACCGCTCATCGTCCTCCCATTCTGCCATTCTAGTTACTTAGTGTTGTATTGAGGGGGAAAAGCGTCGCGAGGGAAAAATTTATTTTTAGTGGATAGTGCAGGCCCAGAATCCCTGGGTATGAAACCCGGCGATTCTACCCACCCCCGCGCTCCGCGCGACCCCTCCCGCAACGGGAGTGGGTTGGAAGATTGCCTCTTACGAAAGCCGTCTGCGCATTCGGTCCGAATACCTTTCCCGTTGCGGGAGGGGGCGCGCGGAGCGCGGGGGTGGGTAGAATCGCCGGGGTGGGTACAATGCGGCGTGGAAAATGAGCCGTCGTCTTATAGGCCGCCCATCCCACAAATCAACTCAAAATGCGCTTCGCTCACCGGCTGCACCGACAGGCGCGAGCCCTTCTGGATCACGACCAAGCCATCCAAGCCCTCGGTCGCCTTCAGTTCCGGGAGCGATACTTCGCGCAGGAACTTGGAGACGAATTTGATCTCCATCATCATCCAAATCGGTTTGTCGGGGGTGGACTTGGGGTCGAAGTGATCGTTGGCCGGGTCCCAGGCGGTATGGTCGGGGTAGGCCTCGCGGCTGATTTCGGCGACGCCGACGATGCCGGGCGGGTCGCAGTTGGAGTGGTAGTAGAGGACTTTGTCGCCCAGCTTCATGCCGTCGCGCATGAAGTTGCGCGCCTGATAGTTGCGCACGCCGTCCCAGTGGGTCGAGCCGTCTTGCGCCAGTTCGTCGATGGAGTAACACGTCGGTTCGCTTTTCACAAGCCAATAATTTGCCATGCGAATATTATACTCGCTCGCCGGCGCTCTGCGATCCTTCATGAAGGTCCTGTGCGCTGGGAATACGGCGGCTGGCGTCCAGCAGCGTGGTGAGAGCGCTGAGGGCGGCGGCGCACTCGTCCTGGCCCAGTTGTGAGAGCACTTCCCGCACACGGCTGATACGGCGGCGCTGGCGTGTCTCCATCACATCCACACCGTGCTCCGTGAGGGAGATATGGCGGATACGGCGGTCGATCGGGTCGGGGATACGCTGGACGAGACCGGCGCGCTCCAGTCGGTCGGCGAGCTGCGTGGCGGCGCTCACCGAAATGTCCAGCTCTTCGGCGAGCGCGGTCATTCCGGAGGGGCCGCCGAGCAGAAAGGCGCAGACGCGCAGCTGGGCGAGGGGAAGATCCCCTGTAGGGTCGCCCGGAGGGATCTCGAAGAGGCGGCGGTTGAGGCGCGGCAGCAGGTCTTCAAGCTGCCGCGCCTGATCGGTCAGCGCTTCTCGGGCGGGTTCGGCGGGGGCGTTCATACTTCCAGTCTTTCTGACGGCTCTGCCGCCAGCGGTCCGTCGCCTACCGCCGCTGGGGTTGGTCCCACCAGCACCGGAGCGGAAAGGTCTTTGTCGTTCTTGCGGAACCGGCGGCCCAGGTCGTCGAACAGCGTGTAGACAGTGGGAACGACAAACAGGGTCAGGATGGTCGATGTCAGCAGGCCGCCGATCACGGCGGTCGCCATCGGTCCGTTGGTCTCGGAGCCTTTGCCCAGTTCCAGCGCGATCGGCATCATGCCGAGCACCGTGGCGCTGGTGGTCATGAGGATAGGGCGCAGACGGGTGGGGCCGGCTTCCAATACGGCTTCGTCGCGTTTATAGCCCCGGGAGCGCAATACGTTCGTGTATTCTACCAAGAGGATCCCGTTTTTGACGACGATACCCACCAGCATCAGGACGCCGATCAGCGCCGTCAGGCCAAACGAGCGTCCCGTTAAGAATAGCGCCAGCAGCACGCCGACTGCCGCAACGGGCACGGAGCACAGAATGGTCAATGGGTGCACAAAGGATTCGAACTGCGCGGCGAGCAGCATGTAGATCAGCGCGATCGCGAGCGCCACGGCAATACCCATGCCGCCAAACTCCAGCGCCTGCTGCTTTTGATTATAGCCCCAGTCCCAGTAGTAACCCTGCGGCATCTGATATCCCTTAAGCGCCTTTGCGATATCCTTTTGCAGGTCTCCCGAAGATCGCCCCTGCGGCGTGCCGGTGATTGCGATATAACGCTGTCGGTCTTGACGCGTGATCTCGCCCGGGCCTTGATTGTACTCTGGATGCGCGACCTGCTGCAGCATGATCGTATGCGGCGTCGTCCCGCCCAGGCTCGGCGTGATCGGCAACGTATTGAGCTGCTGCTCGGTGCGCCGCTTTTCCTCGGGAACCTGCACGACGATCGGATACTGGTAGCCGTTCTCCTGATAGTAACTTGAGACCGATCCGTTGGTCGCGGCGCCGAGGGTGTTGGCGACATCCTGGAATGTCACGCCCTGCTGGATCGCCTTGTCCCGGTCGATCTTCCATTGCATCTCCGGCGACGCTTCCTGCCAGTTGACGTCCACGCCGGTAATGCCGGGGATGCCGCGGACCTTCGCGACGACGTCCTGGCCGATGCTCGCGAGCTGTGGAATGTCGCTGCCGAACACATCCACCTCCACATTGTTGTTGCCGCCAGATAGAATACGCGACACGACGTCGACTTGATTGACACTGACGCGCGCGCCGGGGAACTGCGCAAACTGCGAGTGCAGATCCTTGACGACATCCGCGGTCTTTTGTTTGCGGTTTTCCTTGAGACGAACCATCAGCGCGCCTTGATTGCCGTTCAGCGCCGCGCTCGTGCCGCGCAGACTGAGGCCGGACCCCGACGCGGCGAAGACGGTCTCCACATTCTCATTTTTCTTGACGGCGGCGGCGACATTCTCAATCAGTTTATTCGTCGTGGCGAGCGCCGTCCCAGGCTGCAATTTGACATTGATCTGTACGTCGCCGCTATCCGTCTGCGGCATGATCTCCGTGCCGATCTGCGGAATCAACAACAGACTGAGGCCGAGCATGGTGAGAGCGCCGATGATCACCAAGGGACGATGCCGGAGCGCCCAGGTCAGTCCACGACGGTAAGAGTTATCCATCGCGTCGAACCAGGTTCCGAACTTATCGAATGTCCGCTGAAGCAGGCTGTGTGACTTCTTTGACGGGTCGTGGTCGCTGTCGTTCATCAGACGCGAGGCGAGCATGGGGACAACCGTAACGGCGTCGAGCAGCGAGATGGAAATCGAGAAGATGACCACGAGCGCGAACTGCGTGAACATCTGTCCCGTCTGCCCTTTGATGAGCAGCAGAGGAAGGAACACGACGATGACCGTGATCGTGGAGGCGAACACCGCCGACATGATCTCATTCGTCCCCGCAATCGCCGCATCGGCTGGCCTCACTCTGTCGCGTTCAAAGTGCCGGTAAATGTTTTCCAGCACGACCACGGCGTCGTCGGCAATCAGCCCCGTGGCGAGGGCCAGACCTCCGAGCGACATAGTGTTGAGCGAGAACCCGCACATGTAGAGCAGCGAAAACGTTGAGAAGATCGAGATCGGGATCGACAGCGCCACGACCATCGTGCTGCGGACGTTTCGGAGGAAGAACAGCAAAATCACGATCGCCAGCGCGCCGCCCAGAATCGCGTTCGCCTTCAAGTCCGTGATGGCGTTGTCGATAAACTGCGATTGATCGTACACTTTGCTGAACTTCAGCTGCGGATAACGCTTCTGCACCTCCGCAACCTTATCCGCAACGGATTTTGCCGTATCGACCGTATTGGAGCCGCTCTGCTTGCTGATGATAATTCCCGCCGCAAGATTTCCGTTGAGCCGCGTGTAAAGCCGCTGCTCCTGCGCCGAATCCGAGACGTCGGCGACATCGCCCACGGTCACGATCCGTCCATTCGTAGACGTGAGCGGAACCTGTGCGATCTGGGAAGGATTGGTGAACCAGCCCAGGCTTCGAATTGTCAGCTCCGTATTGCTTTGCTTCGCGATGCCGGCGGGCAGGTTCAGGTTCTCCTGCATAATCCGCTTGCTGATATCGTCGATCCCCAGGCCATACGCGCGCAGTCGATCCGGATCGGCGTTCACCAGAATGGCGCGCGTATTTCCTCCGGTCGTGACAGCCGACGCCACGCCGTTTGCCGCCTCAATCAGCGGGGAGACTTCATTGTCGAGAACGGTGCGCAGCTTGACCGGATCGTCGATGCCGCTGACGCCGTAAACTAAGATGGGCAGCTGGGAAGGGTCGAACTTGAAAACCGTCGGCGTTTGCAGGGTAGGGTCGGTTGGAAGACGCTGGCGCGCGCGCTCGACGACTTGCAGAACGTCGATGGCGGCTTGCCCCACATCCGTGCCCCAGCCAAACTGGATCCGCACGGTCGAGCTCCCGAGGGTGCTGGAGGAGGTGACGGTGGAGACACCCGGGGTGGCTGAAACAGCCTCCTCAATCGGACGCGTCAGCTCCGTTTCAATCTCCTCGGGCGAGACGTTCGGCCACTGGGTCACGACGGAGACGGTCGGAATAGAGACGTTCGGCAGCAGGTCCACCGGCAGCTTGCTCAGACAAACAGCGCCCAGCAAAACCAGCGCGGCGATACGCATTGTGACCGCAACGGGGCGGGTGACGGAAACTCTGGCGATACTCATAACGACTGGCTCGTTTCTAAAACAACGTGCTTATTTCTAAATCGATCGAATCGGCAATGTCCAATAGATATCCAAGTTAGGCGCGGCGCTTTTTGCCGCTGCCCTTCTTGTTACTGATGTCCGTCGGACTGTTGATCTTGACATCCTGTCCATCCTTCAGCCGTCCGCCGCTGACCGTGACGACCTGATCCCCAGGCTGGATTCCCTTTATGATCTCCACGGCGGCGGCGCTGCTTGCGCCAGTCTGCACGGGAGTGCGCTGAAGCTTGCCGTCGGGAGTGATAAGCCAGACGAACGAGCCGTCTTGATCCTTCTCCACGGCTTCCGGGGGAACGGTGGTCACGTGGGGGTAAGACTCGGTGATCAGCGAGACGCGGGCGAACATGCCGGGCTTGAGGGCGCCGTCTCCGTTGTTCATCGCCAGTCGCACCGTGAAGTCACGGCTGGCCGGATCGCCCGAGGGATTGACTTGAATGACGCGCGCCGCCAATTTCCGCCCGGGGAGAGAATCGACCGTGACTTCGGCGTTTTGGCCGACGCCGATGTGCCGGATCTGCTCCTGCGGAACGGCGATCGTGGCCCACACTTGCCGCAGCGCCTGAAGTGCGAGCACCGGTGAGCCGGGGGACGCCAACGTGCCTGGGTCCGCGTAGCGCGCGGAGACGAAGCCGTCGATGGGGGAGATCAAAGACGTTTGCGCGAGCTGTGCGCGCGCATTGGTGAGATCCGCCTGCGCCGATGCGACATCGGCCTGCAGCGCGGTCAGATTGGCTCGGTATGCGGCCGGCTGGGTAGTGTTC
>JAOQAA010000572.1 GCA_025963815.1 Capsulimonas sp. | reverse complement strand
CGCTGTATATGCGCCGCGTTTTCAAACTGGTCGAATCCACGCGGAACGACCAGCGCCGGAACGCCATAGTAGCATGCCGCCTGGGTCGTCCCCACCCCGCCCTGATGAACGATGGCGCTCGCATGCGGGAAGAGTTCGTGGTACGGCGCGTACCGCAGTGCGACCACACGCGCGCTCAGGGATGCGGGGATCTCAAAATCGTTCGGCGCGCCCAGCAGAACAGCGCGGCAGTTCATCGCGCCGGCGGCCTCCAGCGCGGTCTCCCAAAATCCATTCGCGTGATTGATCACGGACGATCCCAGAGTAAACACCACCAGCGGCGCGTCGCCTTCGGGTATGCGCAGCGCTGGCGCGTCAGCCGGAGCCGATCCATCCCAGCGAGCGTAACCGCCCATTTTCAAGAAGTCAGGCCAGTCGGAAGGACGCGGAAAAAAGCTCTCCGACCAGAGACACAGCGTCAGCAGCGGCGAGTAGCATCCGCCCAGCACCACGTCTTTACGCGGCGGAACCCCCAGGCGCTCATACTGCGCATTCGCCAGCTGATCGATCGGCGCCATCAGATCGTGCGCCGTCTTCCACGCCAGCTTGCCCACCAGCGCCGGCGGGTTGCGCCATGCAATCGACGGGATCGGCCCCACCTCGGTAGGATAGCAATTAGTGACCGGAGTCGCCGTCACCCACGGAATCCCCGTCTTATAAGCCACAGCGGGCGAGGCCAATTGAATGGGATGTGATACGAAGACGTCGGCGTCGGCGCACAACTCAATCAAGCCTTCGGTGGCGGGGACGATCGCCGGCACCAGCATCTCCCGAAAAAGAATATCGATCGGCTCAGTCAGCGACGCCTTGAGCATGCGCCGCATGAGATCGGACTGTGTGTCCATATCCGGTCCTGCGTCCACAGCGTCCAGGCCAAGCGCTCGGATCTTCGCCGCGTTCCCAGGGTTGACAGCGAACTTCGGCTGATGTCCTCGGTCACGAAGGGCGAGCGCGAGAGCGATAAAGGGGTTAAAGTCGCCGGACGAACCGAGCGTATGAAGCAAAATTCTAGCCATGGCGAAAGTATACCCGGCTCCCTGCTCGTCGCAGAAATACAAAGAGCCTGGCGCGTGGTGTATCTGGCGCCGTAAATCTCCGCCTGGAGGATAAAGGGTATACTTCCTTCACCTATGGAAGACGCTTTATTGACACGAGCCCAAGAGCTGGCCGACGATGTTTTTCGCCCGCGCGCACAGGACGCCGATCAAGGCGACATTCATGGCCAGGTCGGCGATAATGTCAAACGGCTTGCTGAGGCGGGGTACTTTGGTCTCAGCATTTCGACGGAGTACGGCGGCCTCGGCGCCGATGAAACAACACGCCGGGAGTACGCCGAACTGATCGCGAGCGCCTGCGGCGTCACGGCGTTCGTCCAGCAGCAGCTTCACGCGGGCGGCTTCTTCGGCGGAGCGCCCGATGAACAGTTCCGTCGCGAGATGCTCACGCAGTTCGCCTCCGGCGAAAAGTTCTGTGGCGTCGCCTTCGCCCACCTGCGCCGCCCCGGCCCACCCACCGTCACCGCCGAGCGCGTGAGCGGCGGATATTTGGTCAACGGCGTCGCCCCCTGGGTCACTGGCTGGTCACTGCTCGACGGCTTCACCCTCGGCGCCGTGATGGGCGACGAGCACCTCTTCGTCTATGTCCCAAAAGAAGGCAACAACGTTTCGTTAACGCCTGGGCCGCGTATCCCACTCGCCGTGATGAACGCCTCCGACACCGTCGAAGTCAAAATGACGGATCTATTCATTCCCGAGCGCGCCCTGCTCAGCCTGCGTCCCACCGAGGCTTTGCGCCACAGCGATCATTGCGGCATCACCGGCCACGTCTACCTGCCGCTGGGCTGCGCGCGCGGCTCCATCTATTATTTACGCAGCCTCGCCGCAAAGCGTTCCAATCCCCGCCTCACGGAAGTCGCCGACGCCTTCACCGAAGAAGTTGACCGCTGCCGCGCCGACGCCCTCGCCTGGACCGGCGCCTGCGCCGGCCTCCCCGAATACAAGGAACGCGCCCTTCACGTCCGCGCCAGCGCCATCGTGTTGGCCGTCCGCGCCGCCCACGCCGCCGTCACCGCCACCGGCGGCAGCGCCCACTTATTGACGCAGCCGCCCCAGCGACTCCTGCGCGAGGCGATCTTCTACACCACGACGGCGCAGACTCAAGATGTACAGGCGGAAACTTTGGATTTATTGGTGTCGCCGGACTGCTGGCGAACGTGATGCGCGAGGAGCGCTAGGAGGCGTCAGCCGATGAACACGATGAGGGGTTACTTCTTATTTTTCAGCTTTATGATCAGCATGGTGCTCTGGGATGCGATGAACAAAACTCTCGGCGCCACAGATATAGCGGACGCACATAGCGCTTCCGCCGCCGGTTACTGGATTGTAGCCATACTTATCACGATTGTTTTCGTGGTGGGTTTGATCGCCATGAAAAGAAGCGGAGCAACGCCAAAAACAGAGCCTCCGAACCAAGCTAACGGCATTCTGCTTTTCAGCCTCATGATTTATGCGCTGGCTGAACAAAACCATATCACTACTGCAATTAAGCAA
>JAOQAA010000571.1 GCA_025963815.1 Capsulimonas sp. | reverse complement strand
CGTTGGAGGAGCTGTCGGCGCGGGCGACAATGTAAAGATCGGGACGCAGGCCCCGGGCGCTGAGGACGATAAAGGTGTTGACGGCGTCGGTGGGAGTGACCGCGATCAGGGCGACCGCGCGGTCGATGCCGGCGAGCTTCAGTGTGTCGTCATCGGCGGCGTCGCCTTCGATGTATGGGACGGAGCGCTCGCGCAGCATTTCGATCCGGCCCGGGTCCTGCTCCATCACGACATGCGCGACATTGTTCTGGAGATAACCGGCCGAAATTTCCTGGCCGATGCGACCGTAGCCGCAGATAATATAATGGTTCTTGAGGCTGTCGACCACGCGCTTCATCCTTCGCTGCGTCAAAATCGTCAGGGACTGCTCGCTGACGAACACTTCGATCACTGTGGAGAAGACCCAGGCCGCCGTGCCGAGGCCGAAGACGATCAGGAGGATGGTGAAGATCTCGCCCGCCGCCGTCAGCGGCGCGACGGTTCCGAAGCCGACGCTTCCCAGCGTGATCACAGTCATGTAGACCGCGTCGAGAAACCCGTAATGCTCGATCCCCATATATCCCGCCGTGCCGAACGCCCCGAGCAGAGCGCCGACCAGCAGGGCCAGCCGCAGCCGGATAAACGGGTTGCGGAGCATGTCCGTCAGCTTCGGATAGAGGTTGTGGCGTTTAAGTTTTGTTGGTTTCAAGTTCCACGGCGGGTGACCGACGCCTCGTTTTTGCCATTGATATCGATATCCAGCACCTGGCCGCGAAACCGGACACCCTTGACGGTCAAGCGTGTCCAGCCCGGAGGCAGATGAGGATTGGCGCAAAGCGAGACATCGTTGTCACCCGCCAGTCTTTTCCCGGGACCGCCCTGGCCCCCGGATCGCACTTGCAGGCCGGCGAAACCATAGAGGACCGACTGCAGCGATCCTCCCATGCCGGTATGGAAGTAGACGTTATTCGTGGTTCGTTTCTCAGAAAAAGCGTTCCACGGCCCGCGCATGAACGGGCGATAGGATTCCCGGAAGTAGTCGAGCGCTTCCGAGCCGCGGTCGAGTTCTGACGCCACAATGCTGTGGATACACGACGTCATCGCCGGGCCGGTCTTGATCGTGTGCGCCGCATAAAAGTCCAGCATCCTGCCGGTGGTGGTCGCATCGAACTTCTCGTTCAGCGGATGGATCATCAGCAGCGTGTCGGCTTGCTTCGCGGCAAACCGTTCGGTGATGTCGCCCGCATGCTCCGCCGGGATACCCCGGTCCGAGTCCGAAAGCGTGATCAGGGCGTCCGCGATATCCGTCCACTTCGGGTCAGCGGGGAGACCGAGCGCGGCGGCGGCCGCCGTGGCGGCGTTCAGGTTATAGCGTACGACCGCATTGGTCCAGGCGTCATCATCCACCAATCCCGCCGTTTCGTCCGGCGACATGATCTGGCGGATATGATAGCTGTCGTCCCCGTCCTTAGTCACTCGCGACGCCCAGTACTGCGCAGTCGCCTGGATCATCGGCCAGCCTTCCTCGCGCAGATACTTCTTATCGCCAGTCCAAAGATAGTATTGCCAGGCGGCGTAAGCGACATCGGCGGTGATATGCCGCTCCTTCGCAAACTCCTCTGGGGCCACTTCCTCGCCGGTCTCCGCGCTTTCCCACGGATACTCCGCGCCGGCGAACCTGTGCTTTGCGGCGTTCTTTCGGGCCTGCCCCAAACGCGCAAAACGGTAATCCAGGATCGATTTGGCGTACTCAGGATGCTGGGCGATCAGCGCCGGGAACATCCAGATCTCCGCATCCCAAAAGATATGTCCCTTGTACACGGCGCTCGACAGCCCCATCGGCGGTATGGAATGGGGGCTGCCTGGGTACGTTGAGGAAAGCAAATAAAACAAGCTGGAATGGACAACTTGCTGCGCTTCCGGGTCGCCGGCAATGACGATATCCGATTGGTCCCAGATCTTCGCCCAGTCGGGCGGCTGGAATCCGGGCAGCGAAAGGATCTGGGAGCCTTCCGGCAGATGCGTGGTGAGCTTGCCGGTGCGCATGTCGAGTGTCTGCTCGAACAATCCCGCCTGTCCCTGCGCGGCGGCGTCCTTCTCGGGGGCGCCTGGCTGGAGCGAATTGTCGACATACACGCCGGCGGTAAACTTCTGAATGGGTTTGCCGCCGCCGTCGATGAGATACGACTTGCGTCCATCGGTCAGATAAAGCGGCGCGATATTGAAACCGCTAATGGAGCTCAAAACCCACGGGTCGTAGGTTCTACGGGTCAAAAACTGCTGATTGGCGGAGGCCGCGGCGGACAGCGCAGGGGTTTTCACTCCACTCGGCGAACTAGCATCATGACAGCCGCACGCAAGGAGCGCGGCGGCAACAGCGAAAACAATCGAACGATACTCCATGGGGATAAAATACGCGGCCGGCAGGCAAGAGTCCTGCATCAGTTGCAGGACTGAAGCGGCGGAGGACAATTATGAGCGATAAACGGAAAGTGCGCTGGGGAGTGATTGGAACGACATCGCACGTGGCGCGGTTATCGGCGATCCCCGCCATGTTGCGCAGCGAGCATGCGGAGCTGGTCGCCGTCGCCTCGCGCGATGCCGCCCACGCGCAGGAGGTGGCGACAAGTGTCGGCAATGGGTGCACGCCCTACGCCAACTACGATGCGCTGATTGCCGACGACCGCATTGAAGCAGTTTACATCCCCCTGCCCAACAGTCTGCACATCGGCTGGGCGATTGAAGCGATGAACAACGGCAAGCATGTCCTGTGCGAGCAGCCGCTCTCCGTGACCGCCGCCGAGGCTGAAGAGATGCGTGAAACCGCCGAGAACAACGGCGTCCTGATCAGCGAAAGCTTCAGCTACTGGTATCACCCGCTGCAGCGCGAAGTCGCGCACGCCGTGCAGAACGGCGCAATCGGAACGATCAAATTGGTCCGCGTCTCCGTTTCGTTCCTGCAAAGCGAATGGAACGACTACCGCCGCAGCCGCACCCTTGGAGGCGGCGCGCTGCTGGACTGCGGAACGCACGCCGTGCACATCGCGCGGCAAATCTGGGGCTCCGAGCCGCTCGCGGCGAGCGCCAGCGCCGTGATGGATTCGGCGATGGGAATTGACACAACGACCGCCGCCCTGATGGAGTTTGCAAATGGCGAGACGACTTTGATGGACTGCTCCTTCACGCTTTACAGCCGATCGACTTATGAGATCGTGGGCAGCGAAGGGTCCATCTGCGTACCGAAGTTTATTCTCGGCGCCGAAGAAGCCGGCGCGTGGACGCTGACGCATCCCGACGAGACCTGGGAATCGCACTCCGTCGCGCCGACGGACACCTACGAGATCGAGATCGACGCCTTTTCGCGCAAACTGCTCGGCGAAGACGCCGCAATCCTCCCGATTGAAAACTCCCTCGCCAACGCCCGTGTCGTGGACGCCATTGCTCAGAGCGCACGAACAGGTCTTCGAATCCAGATCGGAGCGTCGTAGTTGACCACTCATCGCCCAACCTCACCATCGCATCCTTGGATCGTGGCGGCGATCGCGACCGTCCTGATCATCTCCGCCGCCGACGCGAAACCGAAGCCAGAAAAGGCGCCGCCGGAGCCCACCCCCATCGCCGGCCAGCACTATCGTCTCGTCAAAAATTGGGATTTCGAAAAAAACGTGACCAATCGGGCGCAGCTCGATGCCGAGTTCTTTACGCGCTACATCTACAACGATGGCAAGCTCGACACGCTGAACGACGAGTGGGAGCGATACCGAGACAATGACAACCATGTCTTCGCCGACGGAGTGCTAAAACTCACCGCGCGTCTCACGGACGGGCTGAAGTCCGGCGGGATTGAAAGCGGAATGCTCCGCTCAAAGTGGACGGGGAAGTACGGCTACTACGAGTGCTGTCTCAAGGTTCCGAAGGGCCGGGGCATGTGGCCCGCCTTCTGGATCAATCCGCAGGTCGGATGGCCGCCAGAAATCGATATTCTTGAGATCGTAAATAACGGCCGCGACACCGAAAAGAACTCGTTCCACTACGTCCACGGCATAAACAAAGACAACGCCGATCTGGAAACCAAGCTCGACCAATGGGGATCCTACCGCCCCGGCTTCGACTACTCCGATGACTTCCACACCTTCTCCGCCCTCTGGACCCCAGACACGGTCGACCACTACGTCGACGGCATCCGTGTTGCCCACCGCTGCTACCACTGGACCCACGACGACGGCTCCGACGGCGGTCCCGCCCACGTCCTCCTCAACCTCGCCGTCGGCGGCTCCTGGCCCGGACCGCCGCAAAGCGCCGACGAGTTCCCGGCGGAGCTGGCGGTGAAGTATATTCGGGTGTGGCAGGTAAAGTGAAGTTTGCGAAAGAATGGCGCAGCATTACGCTGCCGGCGCGGCTTGCTCGATGGCGGAAAGCAGCGTGTCGGCGTCCCAGTAGTCGTCGTGACGGCGGCCGTTAATAAAGAAGGTCGGGGTGCTCCGTACTCCATTGTCGACGCCGGACTGCATGTACTCACGAACCCGCCCGTCATAAATTCTGTCGGTCAGTTCACGTGTAAACCGGTCTTCATCGAGTCCAAGAACGGCGCGATAGAGCGAGGGCATACGCAGGAGATCGACCTCCGCAAGCGATGCGTGCGGGTCCAGCAGCAGTCCGTGCATCTCCCAAAACCGGCCCTGCGCGCCCGCCGCCAGTGCGGCCTCCGCAGCGCGTATTCCAGGAGAATCGCGCGTCCCGCGCGGGAATGGTCGGTACACGAAACGCAGGCGCTCGCCAAGCTGACGCTGGATTCCCTCTACAATGGCATACGCCTGGCGGCAGTGGGGGCAATCGTAATCGCCATACTCCACCAGCGTCACCGACGCGTCCTCGGAGCCGAGGCTAAAATCCTGTTCAGTCACCGGCGCATTCAGCAAAGTCATTTTGTTCTCCATTCTTGCATCGCTACATTCCTTCACCACCTGAGACAATGATCGTCTCGCCGGTGATCCAGCGCGCGTCGTCCGACGCCAGGAAAACCACTGGCGGCGCAATATCGTCCGGCTGTCCCACGCGCCCCAGCGGCGTCAGCGCCGCCGCCTGCCTCTCGAAGTCGCCGCCAGCCAGGCCGCCCGCTACAAGCCCTTCCGTGATCACCACTCCGGGATTGATTGCATTCACCCGAATGCCGCGCGGCCCAAGCTCCTTCGCCAGGCACTTCGTAATCGTGTCTAATGCGCCCTTCGCCCCGGCGGAGACCGTGAAGGCGGCAGGGGCCAGCGTGCTCACGACGGAGCCGATATTCACAATACTGCCGCCGATCTTGGGAAAGAGCGGCAGGGCGGCCTTCGTGGTCAGCAGAACACCCAGCACATTGACGTCGAACTGCCGATGATACTCTTCCGCCGTCACGGCCTCCAATGGCGCAAAGGCGTACACCCCGGCGTTATTGATCAAAATATCGATCCTGCCGTATGCTTTCTTTGTTTCGTCAAAGAGATTGGCGATTTCACGCTCGTTCGTCACATCCGCAGGTACGGCGATCGCACTGCCGCCCGCCTCCACGATCTCAGCGACGACCTTCTGCGCTCCGTCCTTGCTGGAGCAATAATTCACCACAACGGCGGCGCCTTCCGCAGCGAGAAGCCTGGCGATAGCCGCGCCGATTCCCTTGGATGCTCCGGTGACGACCGCAACTTGATTTGCTAATTTACCCATGTTTTTGAACCTTCATAATTTGAAGTCGAAGAAATCCTAAAAAGCCCGGAGCGCTCACTGCGATCCGGGCCAGGGTTTAGCTCTTCAGGGCGAGATCCGGCTGCGGCAGCCCCGCCAGCAGTTCATTGGTTGTCAGGATCGCGTGGGCAAACATCGGCGCGTTGACGCTCGCGGCCGTCATTCCCTCGGGATTGAAGGCCGCCGTCGCGTCCTTGACCAGGGTGACGTGATACCCAAGCTCCATCCCATAACGCGCAGTCGACTCAACGCACGAGTTCGCGATAAAGCCAACAAGAATGATCTTCTGAACGCCATGCTGCTTGAGCTGCTCGTCGAGATCAGTATTGGCGAAGCCGTTCTGCGCCCAGTGCTCATGGACGATGATGTCGCCAGGCTTCGGGCCAAATTCGGGATGCCATTCCCCTCCCCATGTATCCACTGCGAAGGACATCATTTTCTTCGTTTGCAGCTGAAATGGCGTGGCGTGCCGCCACTTCTCGAAATCGTCCGCACGCGACCGATGGTGGGGAACGATGAAGACCTGAATACCGGCTTCGCGCACCGCCGGAATGAGCGTTCGCATATTCTCGTAGAAGCCGACGGCATCCGCAGTTTCCTTGGTGGCGGCGTACAGGCTGCCGCCCTCACTCATGAAGTCGTTGTAGGGGTAGACAATCAAGAGCGCAGTATTCGTTTGTTCGTAGATATTCATGGAGATCCTTTGTCTTGAGATTAGTGACTTCAATTATAGAAGTCACTAAAGACATTTGTCAAGTCCATACATCTTTGATATCGAAAATTGGCGAAAAGAATGCGGGGGAGGCTCGATCTGGACGACGCGTTTAGGGGCTGTTTTTGGACTTCTTCAGACGTTGCTTCCCATTTTTAAAGGAAGCGCTCCGGGCTTCGCGCTCTTTCTGAAAGGCTTTGCTGACAGATGCGTCGATATCGTCGAAGGTAAAGGGGTGGTCGCTGGTGGGCATCTGCCAGGGGGCCTCAATCGTCGCGCCGGATTCCTTGTGGACGATCGCAACCGCCGGCTCAGTATCCGGCGCGAATCCGCCCCATCTCATGCCCCAGGCGCGAAACGCCAAAAGGACGGCGTCCAGCTCTTTGCCTTTTGGGGTTGCATGGTATTCGTACCGAGGCGGAGAGGCGCTGTAAAGCTTTCGCTCTAGCATCCCCTCCTCTTCCATCTTCTTCAGCCGGATCGCAAGAAGGTTGGACGACATGCCGGTTTGCGCCTGTATCTCCTCGAATCGGCGCATCCCCATCCCCACCTCACGCATGATCAATAATGTCCAGCGATCTCCCGCCACCGAGAGGGCGCGCGCGATCTGACAAACACTCTCGGACATTTCATCCCAGCTCATAGCCGTTCCTCTGCTTAGGTTTCATGCCGTCGAACAGGATCGCTATTTCCCCGCCGTCACTTTTGGCAAATGTCCCGACGCACGCAGCGCCTGCGTCACCTTCACCGAAGATACCGATTTGTTGAGCGTGTACAGATGCACGCCGGCCACGCCGTTGTCGATCAGATCGCGGCACTGGGCGGCGGCGTACTCAACGCCGCGCGGGACAATCTCTTCGTCGGAACCTTCGCCGAGGAAATCGGTCAGCTTGGCGGGGATTTGGGAGCCGCCGAGTTCGGAAAAGCGCGGGAGCTGGCTGAGCGATGTCACCGGCATGATGCCCGCGATCAGAGGCAGCGTGACGCCGGCGACGGCGGCGCGGTCGCGGAATTGATAGAACGTCTCGTTATCGAAAAACAACTGTGAAACGGCGAAGTCCGCTCCTACATCCTGCTTGGCCTTCAGAATCTCAATGTCCAGATCGACGGTGCTCGACTCGGGATGCTTCTCCGGATAGAACGCGCAGCCGATATGGAAGCCGAAGTTTTGGCGGATGAAATCCACCAAATCGCAGCCACGTCCGAAGCCTTCAGGATGCGGCGTGAACGTCGGATCGTTCTTCGGGCGGTCGCCGCGCAGAGCCAAAATGGTCTTGACGCTGGCAGCTTCGAGCTGTTCGAGAATGCCGTGCAGTTCGCTCTGCGAGTGGCCGACGCAGGTCAGGTGCGCCACCGTCTCAATACCCAATTCGCTCTGAATGCGCCCGACAAGCTCCACGGTCTTCTGACGCGTGGATCCGCCCGCGCCATAGGTCACGGAGACGAAGTCGGGAGCTTGGCGCCCGATCGCGCCAAGCGACGAGTAGAGGGTTCCCCACCCACTCGGGTTCTTTGGCGGGAAAAACTCATAGGACAATGTTGGCGTCTTCGCCTTTAATTTGTCGATAAACGGCATCTGAAATCCTAAAACTCTGTCTCCCCTCTTCCAGTATTGGGAGAGGGACTGGGGGTGAGGGCTATTCTAAATCCAAAACAACGCGCTCGATCTTTTCGCAGAGCACGTGCAGCATCAATTGATGGCACTCTTGAATACGCATCGCCGACGGGTGCTCGCTCTGGACAATAAACTCGTAATCGCACAGGCCCTTCGCTTTACCGCCGGTCTTGCCGGAGAAGATTGCGGTGATAAGGCCGCGCTCGCGCGCTTTCACGATGGCGCGCAGGACGTTTTCGGAGTTACCGCTGGTGGTGAAGCCTATGAAGACATCCCCTGGGCGGCCGAGCGATTCGACCTTGCGCGCGAAGATCTCGTCGAAGCCATAGTCGTTGCCGATGCAGGTGAGCAGGGTGCCGTCGATGGACAGACACATGCCCGGCAGGGACTTGCGCTCGCGGTAGAAGCGGCCGGTCAGCTCTTCGGCGAGGTGCGCGGCTTCCGCCGCCGAGCCGCCGTTGCCGCAGGTCATCATCTTGCCGCCCTGAGCAAACGACGCCAGCAGCGCCGTCGCGAGCCCCGACAGCGCTTCTTCAAAGACGAGTATGCCATCTAAGTCGCGCTGCAGCTGGGCGACATGGTCTGCGAGTGTTACTCCGAGTGTGTTGGTGGACAAAGCGCCTCCGCAAGCAGCGTGACCGGATGGGCCACGCGAATGAGATTTTTCGAATCGGCCGCAAGACCGGAATTGATCCAGGAGAGACAGCCGGGGTTGCCGGTCGCGACCACGCTCGCGCCGGTCGCCCGAATATTGGCGATCTTGCGCTCGCGCAACCGGGTCGCCATCTCTGGCTCCGTCAGATTGTAAATGCCCGCCGAACCGCAGCAGATCTCGCTTTCTTTCAGCGAGACGAGCGTGGCGCCGGGAATAAGCCCCAGCAGCGCCCGGGGCGCGTCACGTACGCCCTGACCATGCGCGAGATGACAGGCGTCATGATAGGTCATCGTCAGCGCCCCACCGGGCAGCGGCTGAAGGGGCGCCACCCAACCCAGTTCGTCTAAGTATTCGCTCACATCGCGAACTTTGGCGGCGAAGGCGCACGCTTTGGCGAGATAAATGGGATCGTCCGCGAAAAGCGACTCATAATCCTTCATCATACTGCCGCAGCCGGCGGAATTGACGATGATGGCGTCGAGGCCGTCCATGGGCGAGAAGGCGTCGATCAGCTGCTTCGCTAACCCACGCGCTTCGTCCAGCGCGCCGTTGTGCGCGTGCAGCGCGCCGCAGCAGCCTTGCCGACGGTTCACCAGAACCTCGCAGCCGTTCGCGGCCAGAACGCGCACGGTGTCGGCGTTTGTGTCGCCGTAAAGAACACGCATCACGCAGCCCGCGAGTACGCCCACCCTCGCGCGTTTCTTTCCCACAGCCGGCGTGTAGGCTGGCGGCAGCGGCGGGTTGATCTTGTCCGGCAGTTGGACATGCTGCGTCTTCGCATTCGAATCGCCTGAGAGCATCTTTAATGCGAGTGCGGGGATGTCGCCATCTGTGACGCGCTTCGCGACAGTCATCGCCGCCGCCATCCGCGAGGGATGCGTCAGCGTCCCCAGCAGCGCCTTACGGGCCAACGTCTCTTGTATGGGCCGATCGCCTTCGTTGTCGATCCGCTCGCGCGCGACTTCGATCAAATGCCCGTACGGCACGCCCGACGGACACGCCGTCTCGCAGGCGCGGCATCCGAGACACGCGTCAATGTGCTGCCTCAGATCTTCATCCTTCGGCGATAGACGTCCCTCATGCATGGCCCGCATCAGCACAATCCGTCCGCGCGGACTGTCCGCCTCACTACCGGTCTCCAGATAGGTGGGACAGGCGTTGAGGCAGAGGCCACAGTGGACGCAGCTCATCAAATCGTTTGTATAGGAATCGTCGTTCATAATCGGCCCACAAATCGCCCCGGGTTCCACAGCCGCCCCGGATCCAGCGTTTCTTTCAATCCCTGCATCAGCGCGAAGTCCGACAAGAGAGGAAACCAGATCGGTTTGTCTTGGACGCGCAGTTCATCCGGCATGCGCTCGACGATGAAGCTGCCGCCGCAGCGGCTGGCTTTGTCGAACAGATCGGGCCAGAGTGCATTCCAGTCGGACGTCTCGGACGCCGGGAGAAAATGCGCCCACATCATGCCCAGCGCGGCGTCCGTCGCGACCTGAGCCGTGAAACCGGCGCGGCGGGCGGTCCACTCCAGCATGCGCGAGAAGGCGCCGACCTGGGAGGACAGGATATGGAACGCGCAGGTCATGGGGGACGGCACGTGGGCGAAGTCGCGTAATCGTTCTCTTATTGTACCTGCTGACCCCGCGTCCAGCGCGCCCGCCCCCAGGGTCTCCACCTGCCAGGCAACGGATTCTTCGTCGCCGTCGAATCCGACGACCAGCATCTGGGACGGCTCCACGCCGTCCGGCATTTCCAGAAGAACACGCGCCGCCTGCGGGCTGAGCAGATACAGAAACGAGGGGACCAGCTCAGACGCCAGCAGCGAATCCAACACGTCCTCGCTGTTGTGTTCGGCTTCCAGAGGCAGCAGCACGGTGGCGGATGTTTGCGGGAGGGGAGAGACTTTGAACGATGCTTCGACGATCAAACCAAGCGTCCCCAGAGAGCCGCAGTACATCTTGGGCAGATCGTAGCCGGAAACGTTCTTGACAACGCGGCCACCGCCTTTGATGAGTTCGGCGCGGGCGTCGATGACGCTGACGCCGATCAGCGAATCGCGCACGCTGCCGTATTGCAGGCGACGCAGGCTGTCCGCGCGGACTGCGATGATTCCGCCGACGGTTCGGAGCTTCGGCTGGGCGACATCGAGCGGCAAAAACTGGCCCTGTTCGCCAAGCAGGGTTTGCAGGGCGGCCACCGTTATCCCGGCCTCGACCGTCACCGTCATATCCGCCGGCTGATAATCGACCACGCGATTGAGATTTTGCGTGGACAGCGCCAGATCGTAGCGTTCAGGGGCATAGCCTAAATGCTGGCGGGTTCCCCCGCCCCACGGGACGATCGCCGCGCCCTTGGGGGCTTCACGCACGATCTCCTGAACGTCGGCGATGGTGCTCGGAGCGGCAGTCGCGGCGGGGGCGCGGCCAAAGAGATCGAAAGAACCATTCGTCATAGACGCAAAGTATAGCACGGAGACCGGAGGAGGGTCAAATCTTAGGGAGTCCTCCTCACCAGGATCGAACAATATGACTGGCGACACGGAACGAAAGCGCCAGGATCGTCAGCACAGGATTAAAGCCGCCGTTGGTGACATGCAGCGATCCGTCGGCGATATAAAGATTATCGAAGCCGTGGACGCGGCCCCATGGGTCCGTGACCGAAGTCTTTGGATCGTGGCCCATGCGGCATGTGCCGGCTTGATGCTGACCGCCGCTCAGCCCCAGCGTCGCCGCATCGCTGCGGATATTTTTGGCGCCGCTTGCGCGCAGCCACTCTTCAGCGCGGGCGTTCATAAAGGCATGCACACGCAGGGTTTCGGGATGGGTGGCGCCGGAAATGCGCACGACCGGAAGGCCCCAGCGGTCGCGCACGTTCGGGTCGATCTCGATGCGGGCTGTCGGGCTCGGGATGTCGTGCACGGGGCCAAAGACCCGGAGCATGCGCGTGTAGCTGTGACGCACCCATTGCTTGTACTCCAAACCGCGCCGAGGCATCCCAGGCGGCGCGATCCCTTTGACGAAGTTGATCGGCTGCATAATAAAATCATCGCAGAGCATACCGCCGCCCACAATGCCGTCGTTGTTATGGTTGAAGCGAATGGTCGCCGTGGTCGGTCCCGGCCCGATCCCGTCCCAAATGGGTTCGTCCATCCAGCCATAGGCGCCGGCGTAGAAGTGCCCCTGCAGGCTGCGCCCGACCTGGTCCGAGTTGTTTCCGAGACCGCTGGGATGGGCGTTCGTTTTGGAGTTCAGCAGCAGACGCGCCGTCTCCACCGCGCCGCCGGATAAGACCACGACTTCCGACGACGCCGTGACTTGCTCGCCTTGAGCGTTCCAATAAACGACGCCGGTTGCGCGGCCGTCGCCGTCGACGATCACACGCTCCGCCATCACCTCGATCTCCAGCGTGCAGAGCCCCGTGGCGAGGGCGCGCGGGATCATGGTGTTGTGAGTTCCATTTTTCGCGTCCGTCGGGCAGGCGAAGCCAACGCACTGCTGGCAATGGACACAGACGTCGCGTCCGCCGCGCGGCGTGCTGTTAATCAGCAAGGGGACATGCTGCGTGTCCCAGCCAAGCGAATCCGCGCCGACCCGCAGCGCACGCCCCTGCGCGTTCATCATCAGCGGCGGCATGGGATATTCTTTGTGCCGTGGGCGATTCTTTCCGGCGTCTTCCTCGTCGCCAGCAACACCCATTTCCCATTCGGCCCGCTCATAATCCGGCGCTAAGTCTTCGTAAGAAATCGGCCAGTCGGCAAGACTGGAGCCGTCGGGAACGCCGTACTTCGACGCCATGCGAAAATCATCGGGCAGATAACGCCACGCCTGCGCCCCGTACACCTGCGTTCCGCCGCCGACGGCGGCCGCATTGTTCTGGTAGGCGCCGTCGGTGGCGTCAATCACACGAGCGCCGCCTTCCAGATCCACGGCGACGCGCGGGTTGTCCTTTAAATCTGGCCCCGCGTTGACGCCATACAGCGAGAGGCGCTGGTTGCGAAGATGATCGCGGCCAACATCGGCAAACGTCAACAGACGTCCGCGCTCCAGAAGCAGAACACGCTTTCCGGCTTCGGCAAGCAGCGCGGCGGCCACACCGCCGCCCGCGCCCGCGCCGACAATGATCGCATCGTAAGTATTCGCCGTCATGCCGTCACCTCATAGCCGATCATGCGCCACGCCACGCCGTCTTTATTGCCGCCGTTGCCGGGATCAGCGTAGAAACCTTCCATCGCATGCTCGACAAGAAGCCCGGAAAATGCGCTGTGGGATTCGGTTTCGGAAGCACTCGTGCTCGCGAGATCGCGCAGCCCCTCCTGATAGATCGGGAGGAAGCGCGGTTCCCGTATCATTAGCGCTTCTAAGTAGTCGCCGACGCCGGCGTCCCAGCCGTTCGGGTAGTCGTCGGCGGGGATAATCTCATTCACGGCGGCCCGAAGCGTTCGGATTTCCTGGAGTGTAAAGATGGCGCTCATAAAAGTG
>JAOQAA010000566.1 GCA_025963815.1 Capsulimonas sp. | reverse complement strand
TGCATGTACGCCACACTCTTTATGACAGCCTGTGCGCCGCGCTGCGCAAGCCGCTCAGCCAGGGCGGCCATCTGGCGCTGACCGCCACGCTCGTCAACCAAACTCCGCAGGCGATCGCCGACGCCACCCAGGAGCTTACCGACGACGAGATGCTCGCGCTGTTCAACTGGCTCGACGACTCCCGCGCCGAAGCGGTTCTCCCTCTGCTCGACCCGAACCGCGCCGCCTATGTCCTGCGCCATGAGCCTCCAGGACGCCTTTCCAGACACCTCTCACACCTTGGACACAACGCGGACGCCGATTAAGATTAAGAACCGTGACGCCACACAAGCCCGGACGCCGTCGATCACAAGACGGCATCCGGGCTTTGTCTTGATTGACCGCCCATCTTTTGGACATAATTGGACTTAATCGGCTATAATTGGACACAATTATGGACAAACAAGTATCGAGCCTGAAAATTTCCCCAGCAGTTTTGAAACTGATCGGCAACATCGATGAGTTCAAGGGTTCTTGGCGCGCAATGCGCAATCTGGCCCCGGAGCGCCTGGCCGCTCTCAGGCGAGTAGCGACCATTGAAAGCATCGGCTCATCCACCCGTATCGAAGGCGCGCGCCTGAGTGACCGCGAAGTGGAGCGCCTGCTGGCGGGATTATCCACACACTCCTTCGGGTCACGCGATGAAGAGGAAGTCGCCGGATACGCCGAGGTGATGGAGATTATCTTTTCCAGCTGGGAAACGATCCCATTCACGGAGAATTACATCAAACAGCTGCACCAGCTTTTGCTAAAATACAGCTCTAAGGACGTACGGCATCGAGGCGAGTATAAGAAGCTGGCGAACCATGTTGAGGCGTTCGATGAAGATGGGCGCAGCGCAGGCGTCATCTTTCAAACCGCCAGCCCCTTTGACACCCCTGCCCGCATGATGGACCTCGTCGCTTGGACGAGTGAGATGCTGGAAACGCAGTCGCTTCATCCACTGCTTGTCATCGCCGTGTTTGTGGTTTGCTTTCTTGAGATTCACCCGTTTCAGGACGGTAATGGACGCCTTTCTCGTATCCTTACCACTCTGCTTCTCATGCGCAGCGGGTACAGCTATGCGCCCTACAGCTCCTTGGAAAGCGTTATTGAGCTGAGCAAGGACAGCTACTATCTCGCCCTGCGCCGCACACAGCGCACCTTGAGCGAAGCAGAACCGGATTGGGAGCCGTGGGTCCAATTCTTCCTGCACGCTATGCAGCGGCAAAAAGACCGCCTGGAGGCGAAAATCGCGCGTGAGCGCGTCTGGAATACGGCGTTGCCAATACTTTCTATTCAAATCCTTGAGCTGGCTGCGGAGCATGGCCGCATCACGACATCACAGATCGAGACAATCACCGGCGAACACCGCAGCACGATCAAATCGCGTCTTACCGATCTTATGTCCTCTGGATATCTTCTTCGGCATGGACAGGGGCGCTCGACCTGGTATGCGCTGAGTTAATACCGCTGTATGCCATAATGCTTGCGGAACGCAGTTACTTCCCAAACCCCATAAGGAACGCATCTATGAACCCGCCCCAATATGTCGCGCTGATCGCGCATGACAACAAAAAGCACGACATGATCGAGTTCGTTCAGCGCCATCTGGAAACCTGCCGCGCGGAGACGCTGGTCGCGACTCGGACCACTGGAACACACATCGAGGCGCAAACGGGGCTGCCCGTCACGAAGATGCTCAGCGGCCCGCTCGGCGGCGACCTCCAGATCGGCGCGCTAATCGCGACCGAGCAGGTCAAAGCCGTCATCTTCCTGCGAGACCCGCTGACCGCCCACCCCCACGAACCCGACATCAACGCTCTGATGAAAGCCTGCGACACGCACAATGTCCCACTCGCCACGAACCTTGCGACGGCAGAGTTGATCTTAGAGCATCTCAGCGTGATCCAAGAATAGGATTCAACATCCCATGCGACTCGCCACGATCCTCTGCGGCTTACTAATCCTCGTTACCTCTTCCGTGCCCGCAAGCCCCAGCAGTATTGACTCCAAAGGCCGCACGCCATTGATGATCGCCGCACGCGCCGGTCGCGTGGGGAGGGTGCGCACGCTTCTGAAACAGCATGTTGCTCTCAATGCGCAAGATCATGAAGGGAAAACGGCGATGCATTACGCCATTTCCTGGAATGGAAAACCGCATGGCGACCAAGTCGCGGCTCTGACATATGCGAGCGCGGAAGCGCTCGTGAAGGCGGGCGCAGCGGTCAATGTCAAAGACATGAACGGCAATACCCCGCTCATAGCGGCCGCCATTTTGGGAGCGACAAACCTTACAAAACTGCTGCTCCGTTACGGGGCGAAGGTCAACGATGTGGATAGCGTAGGAGACACGGCGCTGATGCAAGCCGTATATTTCAAAGCCCCCGAGCCTCTAATCAAGACCCTCCTCGACGCCGGCGCATATGTGAATGGACAATCTTATGTCACACGCGCAACGGCGTTACAGACCGCTGTGGAATACCAAAGTGATCCTGCAACCATCCTGTTATTATTAGATGCTGGAGTCGATCCCACTATTTTAGACAGCCAGGGGAATTCCGCGCTATCATTTGCCAAGGGAAAGCACAAGACGGACATTGTTGCACTACTTGGCAAAGCCCACACCGTCCAATCTGCGCGGGATGAGTTAGCGCTGGACGCAAAAAAACTGCCGACGACGGGGCCGGACTGGATAATGGAATTCACCACGAAAGTTGACGCGGCTTGGGCAAAGAGTTCAGAAACAAATCTAAAAGGGGGAGACAAGCTTGTCTTGTATTTCCATCATGGTAAGATGCGATCTGATCAGAATGATACGATCTCTCTTATACAGTCAGCATCCAAAACCATTTCCATCAACAAACTTTCGCATACGTACTCGTATGACATAGACCATGCGCAGGAGTTAATCAACAAATCAGCCCAGGTGCAAAACCTGGGTAAATGCGCGCCAATTCTTGGCCATAAATGTATCCGGTATGTCGTCAAAACAAAAGAAGCCGATGGTTCATCCATCAAAACGACCGTCGATATGGCGTCGGATTTCCCAAGCGAGATCACAAAACTGGTCGCCATGCAGATGCATACGCCTCGCTCATCCATCTTACACGGAGTTCCATTGTCCATCACGATTGAATCGGGAAATGGGGAATTTCCTCCTTTTACGATCGTCGCGACGCGCATATCGCGAACACGCTTGCCGGACGCCGCCTTCCTCGTTCCCAAGAGTTACACGAAATCGACGGAGACCACGTCTCAATAGCCACACGGACTCCATACGCGGAGAAATGTCATGACTCACAAACCCATCGTCTTCCTGCTGGCGACGCTGCTCTTCGGCGCGGCGCCGATCCATGCGGCGCCGGCCGACCTGCCGGCGTCCACGTCGTTCCCGGTCGCTCTGCCCCAGCCGGATTCGTTCACCCTGACGCTGCTGCACACGAATGACCTGCATGGGCATATCCTGCCGTTTCCTTACACTGAAGTGGGAAAAAGCTCCATCGAGAACCCGTCGCGGGGCGGGGCGGCGCGGCGGGCGACTTTGATTCGCAGCCTGCGTTCGAAGATCCATAACCCAACGCTTTTGGTGGACGCCGGGGATACGTTCACGCGCGGGCCTCTGTCCAACGCCTATGAAGGCGTCGCGGACATAGAGGCGATGAACGCGGTGGGGTATGAGCTGGCGGCCATCGGCAACAATGAGTTCAAAGGGCGCGACGCCACGCAGCAAAACGATTTCGAGGGCGCGCAGACGGCGCTGCGGCGCGTGATCAAGCGGGCAAAGTTCCCATGGGTCTGCGCCAATGTGCGGGCGAGCGACGGCGGACTGCTGGAGGGCGTACAGCCGTATATTGTCCGGCAGTGGGACGGGGTGCGGGTCGGGTTTCTCGGGCTGACGACGAAGACCTCAGGCGGTTATCCTCAGACGAAGGGGTTTGTGTTTACGGACCCGGTGGAAGCCGCTAAGGAGTGGATCCCGAAGGCGCGGCGCGACTGCGATATTCTGATCGCCCTCACGCACATCGGCTCCGATCAGGACATGCTGCTGGCGCGGGAGACGACGGGTCTCGACGCCATTGTCGGCGGCCACTCGCACACGTTTCTTTACACACCATTGACCGCCGTCAACCCCGATGGAGCCGTCATCCCCATCGTTCAGGACGGCGAGTTCGGCGTCAATTTAGGCCGCTTCGACCTGAAGTTTCTGCACGGCGCCAAGGGCTGGACGCTGGACAAGTATCATGACGAGATAATCCCAATCGACAAATCGACCAAAGACGCGCCCGATGTCGCGGCGGCCGTCGCCCCGTTCACGACGCCGTTCCTGAGGGACGCCGGAACGGTCGCCCAGGTGGGCGCGACGCCGGACGAGCGTCTTCGCATCACCACGCAGGTATTGGTCGACGCCATGCGCCGATCCACCGGCGCGGCAGTCGCGATCAACCCGAGCGGCGGAGGCATGTTCGGCGCCTTCCATACCCGCACGATCTCCTACTATGACCTCTACGCCGCCATGCCCTTCGCCAACCATATCGCCACGGCGTCGCTGACGCCGAGTGAAATCCGGGCGCTGATCGCCAAGAAGCCGAAATCGGTCGTCTCGGGAGAGATTCCCGCCGGCGACGCCCCCGTCAGCGTCGCCTTTGAAGATTACGAAGCGACCTCGGAATATGGGATTCTGTCCACAAACTTGACGGATACTCATATCGATATCCGCGATTCTGTGAGGGATTTCTTACACGGTCATTAAATTTAAATTACCCTGGTGCAAATCAGTACAAAACGAGCGAAAGCCATGGTATGCTAGGACATGAAATCGACATTCACGTCATCGAAGACCTGTCTCTCGCTCGTTTCCCTTCTTGCCCTCTCCCTTCCATCACTGCTGTATTCCACCCACGCCTTCGCCGCCGGACGGCTTCCGACCTTTTGCAACCCGATGGATTTACCCTATTGTTTTCAGAATGAGCTGCCGAGCCGCCGGGAAGCGGCCGATCCGGCGATGATCGTTTACAAAGGGGAGTACTGGCTGTTCGCGTCGAAAAGTCAGGGCTACTGGCGCTCCAAGGATCTCCTCCACTGGACATTCGTGACGCAGACCGGGCTGCCGATCGATAACTATGCGCCCGCCGTTCTGGAGATCGACGGCAAGCTTTACTGGACCGCCGGCGGCGCGGGGATTTATGAAACGGACGATCCCAGCAAAGGGGTCTGGAAACTCGCAAGTGACACGCAGAACCAGGGTGACCCGGATTTGTTCAAGGACGATGATGGGCGTGTCTATCTTTACAGTGGATGCAGCGACAAAGACCCGATCGTCGGCCAGGAGCTGGATCCGAAGAATGGGCTGAAGCCTCTCACGGATAAAAAGCCTTTCCTTGTCGGCGTGATCGCCAGCCACGGCGGGGATATTCCGGCAGAGCCGACGGACGCCCCGCCCTACAAAAAAGACGGAGCCTGGATCGAAGGCTCGTGGATGACCAAACATGGCGGTAAGTATTACCTTCAATATTCGGCGCCCGGCACGCAGTACAAATCCTACAACGACGGCGTGTATGTCGCCGATCATCCCCTCGGGCCGTTCACATACGCCCCGTACAGCCCCTTCTCGTTCAAGCCCACGGGCTTCGCGGCCGGCGCGGGACACAGCTCGACCTTCCAGGATCTCGGGGGACGGTTCTGGCATGTCTCAACGATGACGATCTCCATCCGGCACATGTTCGAGCGCCGTCTGGGATTCTTCCCGACATGGTTTACCCGCGACGGCCAAATGGTCACCGACACGTATTTAGGCGATTACCCCCAGTACGCGCCCGGCGGCGTCAAAGATCCGTCCAAGGGAAATTCGCCCGGCTGGATGCTGCTGGACTACAAGAAGACCGCGACCGCATCCTCCACACTCGAAGCGCATCCCATCGACGCCGCCTTTGACGAAGACATGCGCACCTGGTGGTCGGCAAGCACAGGCGATCCGGGCGAGTGGCTGCAAGTCGACCTGGGCAAGACATGCCGCATCGACGCCGCGCAAATCAACTTCGCCGATGAAGGCTCCACACAACTGGGACGGCTTCAGGACGGCTACGGATACAAGCTCGACGTCAGCAGCGACGGAACACATTGGACCACCATTGTCGACCGAAGCAAGGACATGCGTGACGCCCCGCACGATTACGCCCAGCTCGACAATCCTGTCACAGCGCGCTACGCCCGCATCACCAACACGCATTCCCCAGGAGGCGCCAAATTCTCCCTCAGCGGCCTGCGCCTCTTCGGCAGCGGTCTTGGCAAGGCGCCGGGCAAAGCCGTCGGAGTAAAGGTAAAGCGCGACGCCGCCGATGGTCGTCAGGCGACAATCGCCTGGCAAGCCGTTCTCGGCGCCGACGCCTACATCGTCCGCTACGGGATCGCCAAAGACAAATTGTTCAGCAATTATCAGGTCTACGGCGCGAACTCATTGAATATCCACACGCTCAATGTCGGCGTAAATTATTTCTTTACGGTGGACACGATCAACGATACCGGAGTGACGAAGGGGACATCGATCACGCACGGATAGAACCGCCTATTCCTTCCTAAAAGTCGTTCGATTCCAGCATTCGCAGACATCGACCGACAATAATACCGGTAGCGCACTTGAGCGCCATAGGTTTTAGGAACGTCCGTTATGCACAACAACCGCCACGCGGCGCTGGTCTTCCCGCTCCTCTTGATAGGAGCGCTCGCCACCGCCGCTTACGCCGACATCGCCGCCGGGGCGCGCAGCGCCATTCATACCGCTTACAACAAACAAAACGCCGCGCTGGACCGCGAGGACGCGGGCGGCGCGCTCGCCAGCACGTCACCCGATTTTATGGGTACGGACGCCAAGGGCGAGTGCTACACTCTTCAGACCCGCAAGGACGGCCTTGCCGCAACATTCTCCCTGGTGAAATCGATGAGCACGCACACGCGGATCGTCGCCTTCACGCTCCAGCCCGCCGGAACCGCCGCCGACATCGAAGCCGTCGAGCGCCAGGCGATCACCATCCAGAACCCGCAAACCGGTCAGGAGCAGAGCGGCGTGATGGATATGACTGTGCAGGACCACTGGGTTTCCACCACTCATGGGTGGATGCTGCAAAGCCGCCGTCAGCTGAATTGCAATCGTATCGATTAACCGTTCGGTTCCATGTGTCCATACGGTATGATTACGTATCTCGACGAAATGGGAGGTACGTGATGCCTAGCCGCAGAACCCTCATCATCGCGAACGCCCTCGTGGCCTCCATGATCCTGGCGATCATCGTTATTCCGATACTTGCTCTCCCTCAAATAGGCGATAGCGCCCGCCTTACGTGCGCCAGCAGCCTAAGCTCCATGGCGCTTGGCCTGCTGCAATATTCCCAGGATAAAGACGAGAAACTGCCGCCACGCCAAAATATGAGTGGCCCAGACGGCTCGCTTGTTTCATGGAGGTACTTGATTTATCCCTACGTCAAATCGCGTGGCAGTTTCCAGTGCCCGCTCAATTCCGTCCAGGGATCGCCGCCGGCCAGCGCGCCACTGGAAACCTGTTTAGACCTCACCCCCTCGTACTCCGTCAACGCCACACATGGCGACGCCCGCAGCTTCGGCCCTTTCGCCGACAAATACCACGTCGGCTTTGCTATCGCCGACGCCGCCGATCCGCCCCAAACCATCGCCGTTGTGGAGACAACCTCCGCATTCAACGATTTCAACCCGCTTTTTCCTCAGGGATTCGCCCAAAAAGCGAATGCGCAAACCCGCGCCGGCAACTTATTCTCCGGCCATAATCGGCGCACAATGATCGCCTTTCTCGACGGTCATACCGACGCCATGCCGCCTTCCCAAACATTATCCCAAACTGGCGTCAACCCCTGGACCGTGGACAATAAACCCTTTTCGCCCGCCGATCAACTACAGGCGAAAATCACGATGGAATATTCAGAACGAGTTTATCACGACGTACGCGAGGACGCCGCGCTGCAGCATCAAGGTCTCGCTAAGTATTGGACTTCCGAAGCCAGGCGCTAAGCGAAACCAAACAAGCGGCCACACATTAAGCATCAACGATGGAGGAAAATTATGGCTTCGGATCATCCAAAAATTACTGTATCATCGCTCCTGAAAGCATGCGCAATCTGCGCTCTCAGCGCCGTTATATTTTACATTGTCTTCCCTCTTCCTCAAAGGGCTCGGCCAAAAGCCCGGCAAATCTCTTGCCTTAGCAATATGAGGCAAATCGGCCTGGGCCTCCAGCAATACGCTCAGGATAATAACAATGATTTGCCCCCACGCCAGGGCCGTATTGCAGACGGCTCGGTTGTCTCCTGGCGCGCGCTCATCGATCCGTATACACGATCCAAAGGCATTTACCGATGTCCTTCTAACCCATTCGCCGCCTGGAACGACCAAGCGCCTAAAGGCAATGATATCGAGCATGACGGTTTCAATCGCTCCTACGCAGTCAACTCCACCAGCGATCATTTGCATTCGTTCGGCCCATTCTCCGGCAAGTTTCCGAACGGCTTTCCGCTGAGCAAAGCCGCGAACCCGGAAACTCTGCTAGCGATCGTCGAATCCACAGCCGCTTACAGCGACTTCAATGTACTGAACCCGCAGATTTTTCGATGGCCAGCGAGTGAGGATTCAAAGACAGGGTCATTGTTTTGCGGGCATACGGGCATGACAAATGTTCTTTTCTGCGATGGGCACGTACGCGCCAAACAACCGAAGGACCTGCTGGGATCAGACGCGCTTGCCCTCAATCCCTGGACGACCAATGGCGAGCCGTTTTCGCCGGCGAGTCAAGCAAAGGCGACCAGCGTAATTGAGTACGGTGCGAAGTATTCTCGCAATAACTGAGAGGCGTTCGAAACCAAACCAGCCAAGCGGCGTTATCTTAATTGCGTAGAAGGAGCGTTCCATGGAACCCGATCCGGCCAAACCATATAAGCCATCACTTGGCTTCGTTGCCTGCCTCACGTCGATTGTCATATTTCTTCTGGTTATCAGTTTGCCATTTTCTTATTCACAGAATGACCGTGACAGAGCGAAAGCGCGGTCGTGCGCCAGTAACATGAGACAGATCGGCCTGGGAATGCTGCAGTACATGCAGGACAACGACGAGCAATTCCCGGCGCGCCAGTACACCGGCAAGGACGGGGAGAATGTGACCTGGCGCGTCGCGATCTACCCTTATATCAAAAGCCTCACGGTCTTCCGATGCCCGTCCAACCCCGTCGCGCCTGGACCGACCGTCCTGGCTTCACAAGAAATAAAAGACAGTGATTTCGTTCGATCTTACGCAGTGAACTCAACCAGCGACGATGCGGGATGCTTCGGTCCGTTCTCCGGCAAGTTTCCGAAGGGGTTCCCGTTCGCCATGGCAGATTCTCCAAGCTCCCTAGCGCTCGTCGTGGAATCCACGGCGGCATACTGCGATTTCAATGTTCTGGAGCCGAACATCTTCCGGCATCCCACCAACCCCCACTCACTCACAGGGTACTTGTACTGCGGTCACAAGAGCATGACGAACGTTCTCTTTTGTGATGGGCATGTGAAACCTAAGAAACCGACGGACCTCCTCGGAACGGCTGCTTTCGGAGGCAATCCCTGGACCACCGACGGTGCGCCATTCTCGGCGGCAGACCAGGCGAAGGCCACGAGCGTGATCGAGTATTCGGCGAAACAATATCAATGAACGACGCGTGAGATCCGCGCCGGAAGGAAGAAAATCCATCAGCAATCGTAGGGGATGCTTGAATCAAAACAACGGCGTCGGCTGCGGATTGATTTTTGTGGTGACGATCGTCATCGCCATCAACTTGTTCACGATGGTTCGTCTTGGATTTCGCGATCCCACTGGCGAATGCGCCAGTAATCTCAAGCAGCTTGGGCTTGCGATGCTGCAATATTCACAGGACAACGATGACATGCTGCCGCCGCGCCGAAATGCGAGCGGGCGCGGCGGCGCAGTCGTGTCCTGGCGGTTCCTGATCTATCCTTACACCAAGTCACGCAAAGTCTACCAATGTCCGACAAACCCAAGCGCAAAAGATAAGCCTGAAAGAGGATACGAAAGAGAAGCGGCGAGTGACGACCTCAGCCCCTCTTACGCCGTGAACTCGACACAGTCTGGCGCGCAGCGGCTCGGGCCGTTCGAGGAGCATAGCCTCGCGGTCCGCAGGGTCGCCCAGCCGTCGCAAACATTCTCCATCGTCGAGTCCAATTCCGACTGCGACGACTTTAATATCCTTTCGCCGGAGAAGTTCGCACAAAGGGCGAATACCAGCTCGCATGTCGGCAATCTCTTCTCCGGACATGATTACGGTTCGAGGCGCGAAACCACCCACCATTCGAACTATTTGTATCTCGACGGTCATATTCACGCCTGGACGCCGGCATGGGCGCTGACGAAGGGACGTCCTAATCCCTGGACAATCGACAACGCGCCTTTCTCGAAACCTGACCGGCAAAAGGCGGAAACCGTGATGGCGTATTCCGATCAGACATACAAAAATTTCCGAGATAAAGACGAGCTAAAAAAGCAGACCTTGATTTGGAAGATTTGGCGCATCCATCGGTATTGATCGGCAGAATTGAGGAATGGACATATGGACGGCTATCGCGATTCGACCGGCGGTATTCCATGGGTAACGGTCATCTGCGTCGGAATCGTCATTGCGCCAGCGTTATTCGTTGCAAGGGTGCTATTGTTTCCACGTCATAGTCCGAAGATGGAGCAAGTCGTCTGCATGAGCAATCTGAGGCAAATGGGACTGGGCATGCTTCAGTACATTCAGGACAACGACGAGATGTTGCCACCCAGACAGACACACGACCAAACCGGCAAGCTCATCTCATGGCGTGTCCTGACATACCCTTACATCAAATCGAAAAGCGTCTACCAATGTTCGTCTAACCCAGTGGCGGATAAGAATGGAAATGATATTGAGCGCGACGGCTTCAGCCGGTCTTACGCTGTGAACTCCACCCAAGGCGAACGCGGCTCGGGCCCATTCTCAGACAAATTCGCCGGCAGGCTGTCAATCGATAAGATCAATCATCCCGAAAGCGTAATTTCAGTCGTAGAATCAACGGCGGCGTTCAACGACTTCAACATCGTTCTCCCGGATGCATTCGCTCAAAAGACGAATGGAAACGCCAGCCCTGGGAATCTATTCAGCGGCCACCAGGGCATGACAAACGTTCTTTATTGCGACGGACATGTCAAAGCACAGCGGCCAGCAGCCCTGCTTGGGACAAATGGAAAGGTCTCAAATTCCTGGACGACAGATGAAAAGGCGTTCTCGCCGGCGGACCAGGAGAAGGCGAAGAACGTGCTGGAATTTTCGGAGAAGCAGAACCCTATGGCAAACCCATGATCGGTAAAAATCTGCGCAAGATGTTCCCAAATTGGATCAATGTGGTCTGCTTCCTCGTTGGCGGCGTCGCTCTTGCTGGCGTATTGCATCAGATGTCGACCCTACGCAGGTCCACATGGGCGCACTGGAAGCAAATGAGCTGCCCCAGTAACCTCAAGACAATCGGTCTCGGGATGATGCAATACGCGCAGGATAATGACGAGATGCTGCCGCCACGTCAAAATAATTCGGAAGTTTATGGAAGCACGGTTTCCTGGCGAGCGATCATTTGGCGTCGTGGCAATAATGGCGCCGCTTATTGCTGTCCGATCAATCCTGCCGCCACCGACGAAGATAATGAGGACGGCAATGACTTAGAGCAGGACGGTTTTAGTCGTTCTTACGCCGTCAATTCCACGAACGACGGTCGTCACGGCTTTGGGCCGTTTGCAGATAGGTTTCTGCTGGGACTATCCGTCAGTCAGATAAAGCGCCCGGAGCTTGTGGTGGGCGTTGTCGAAACGACAGCGGCGTTTAATGATTTCAACCTTCTGTTCCCGGAGGGCTTTACGCATGTGCGGGATCTCAACGACCGGACAGGATATCTATTCTCCGGACACAACGGCGTCGCCAATTATCTCTACATGGATGGACATGTGAAAGCGATGCCTCCGATGGCAATGCTGGATGAGAAGGCCAAGTTCAATCCGTGGACGATCGACGGCGCGCCGTTCTTGCCAGGTGATGCGAAGAAGGCCCGAACGATTCTGGAATTTTCCGAGAAGCAGTCTGAAGAAGGAACGAAATGATTAGCAAATGGCTGCGTAAAGCTTTTCCCAACAAGGTAAATATCGGGTGCTTCCTCGTGGCAATGTTGGTTCTTATCCCTATGGTCGTGATTGGCGTGCGGATTATGAAGTCGCTGCGGCACTACGCCAGGATCATCCCTTGCCACGATCATATGCGGAAACTGGGCGTTGCATTTGCACAGTACACGCAGGATAACGACGGATTCTTGCCGGCCCGACAAGAGCGGGACGGCGCGAATGGCAAATTGGTTTCTTGGCGCGTCCCCATTAATGCTTACGTGAAGAACCCTGCTATCTTCCAGTGTTCCGATAATCCGGCGATTGGAAAAAACAATGACATTGAGCGCGACGGGTTTAGCCGTTCGTATGCCGTAAACTCGGCGAATGATGGGAAGCGCCGGTTCGGTCCGTTCGCGGATCAGTTTCCACACGGACTTCGAATGGCGAAG
>JAOQAA010000560.1 GCA_025963815.1 Capsulimonas sp. | reverse complement strand
CGCCAGCGTCGACTTATGGATACGCTGCGCGGTCGACCAATCACCCTGGAGGTATGCAGAGATCATCTTCTGCAGGTCACGTCCGATGACGTGGGCGGTGACGCTGACCACGCCCACCCCGCCAACGGCGAGGATAGGCAATGTCAGAGGATCGTCCCCGCTATAGACAAGGAAGTCGTCCGGCGCGTTCTGGACGATCTGGTTGACCTGGTCGAACTGCTGCGGCGATTCTTTGATCGCCACAATGTTCTCAATGCCGGCCAGACGGATCACCGTCGTCGGCTCGATGTTAATACTGGTGCGTCCTGGAATGTTGTAAAGCATCACCGGCAAGGGCGTCGCCGCAGCAACCGCCTCAAAATGCCGATAAAGTCCCTCTTGCGAGGGCTTGTTGTAATAGGGAGCCACCACGAGCAGCGCGTCCACGCCGCAAGCCTGCGCTTCGCGGGACAGCCCGATCGTTTCCTGGGTATTGAAGCTGCCGACGCCGGCCATCACCTTCGCCCGGTTACCGACCGCGTTCTTGACGGCTCGAAACAGCTCCAGCTTCTCGGAGTGCGACAGCGTTGGGCTTTCGCCCGTCGTGCCGGCGACAACGAGCGTGTCGGTTCCATTATCGAGCAAGTAATTCGCCAGCCGTTCCGCGCTGGGCAAATCAAGTGAGCCATCAGCGTGAAACGGCGTAATCATTGCGGTCGCGACGCGACCGAACATTGGGGTCTGTAGTGTCTCGGACATGTTTGTTTTCCAAAAATCGAACGACGGGAACCGGGGGCGCGGCAATTGCGCGCACAGGCTCATAAACTCGGGCGCATTCTTTCTTAAGCCCCGCGTTTAACTAAGCCGCGCTCGACGAGCGCCTCGGCGATCTGCACGGCGTTGGTCGCGGCGCCCTTGCGCAAGTTGTCACTGACCACCCAAAACGTCAGGCCATTCTTATTACCCAGGTCCTGACGAACGCGACCGACATAGGTCGTGTCCTTGTGCGCCGCCGCCAGCGGGGTCGGGTAACGCAGGCTCGGGTCGTCCGCATGAATATCGTCCACCACACTCAGGCCAGGGAACGCGCGCCACAATTCACGCGCTTCGTCCGGAGTGATCGGCTTTTCGGTCTCAATATAGACCGATTCGGAGTGGCCGATGAATACCGGCACGCGCGCGGTGATCATGGGCGTGATCGCGATGCTGTCATCGCCTAAAATTTTATGCGTCTCATGCACCAGCTTCATCTCTTCGGAGGTATACCCTGCGTCGTCGAATCCGCCGATCTGCGGGATCACGTTCGCCGCGATCTGCACTGGGAACGCCGGTCCAGGAGAAGAAATCTGGCGGCCTTCGCCCAGCGCCGTCGTCTGCGCCTGAAGCTCATCCACCGCCGCGCCGCCCGCGCCGGAGACAGCCTGATAAGTGGAGATCAATACGCGTTTGATTTTGAAGGCGTCGTGAATGGGTTTGAGGGTCAACACCAATTGCGCGGTGGAGCAGTTAGGATTGGCGATAATGCCTTTATGCTCGATGAGGGCGGCGGCGTTGACTTCCGGCACGACCAGCGGGACATCGGAGCGCATTCGGAAGTCCGCGCCGTTGTCGATCACCACGCATCCGCGCGCGGCGGCGCCGGGACCGAATGTGACGGCCGCGCCTTTTTCACCTTCGGTGCCGGCGAACAGAGCGATGTCCACGCCTTCAAACGCCTCGGCGGTCGTCGCTTCGACTTGATAGTCTTTCCCATCCACGCAGATCGTACGCGGGGTGCGCGCCAGGACTTTGATCGATTTCGCCGGGAAATGATGCTCCGACAGCACTCGCAAGATCTCTTCGCCTACGGCTCCGACGCCAACGACGGCGACATTGTATTGACTCATCTCCTCAGTTCCTTCTCGATGATATTAACTAACCGAACGAAGCGTTGACGGGATGAAGACCGATCGTGGGCTTCTCTACCGCGTCCTTCACCTGTTCGCACAAATAATCCAAAACCGCGTTTGCATCTGTCGATTGCAGCCCGGCCAAACGGCGCACGCCGCGGTCCGACAGATCGTTCGACAGGAAGACGATGGGTATTCTCGCCGCTTCCTCTTCCACCTTGAGCGCCGTGATCAGCTGCTCCATTTGATCGGCGGGTATCTCCATATCGATCAAAATTATCGCGGCGGACTCGGTAATCGCCAGCGTCAGCGCTTCCGAGGCAGTCGTCGCAGCGCAGATCGTGATCCCGGCCTCCGCCAGTGTGCTGTTGGTCCGCGCAAGCACTTCCTCGCGCTCGGCCCCAAAGCACCCGCCTTCAGCGGGAGTAACGAGCAGAGCCATACTGGGAGCCTCTTGCTCGCCATGCCCCGCCACATCCTGAATCACGCGCGCCAGCCGGTAATCGTCGCCGGGATGGCGCAGCAGTGAAAACGTTCCCAGTGATAGTATACCGCGTGCGGGGTCGCTGGCGACGGAAACCATGATCAGCGGGATACTTTCCGTCGCCGGATCTTCCTTTAGCGCCGCCAAAATCCGCAATCCGTCCAAATCGGCGATCATGAAATTCAGCAGGATCGCATTTGGCTTGTGCTGCCGCGCTTTTTGCAGCGCCTCCGGCACGCTCCCTGAAACGATGACGCCGTAGCCACGCCGGTGCAGCTGATGCTGAACCAAGCCGCGCATATATGGATCATCGTCAATCAGTAAGACCAGTCCGATGCCGCGATCGGGCAGCACGACTTGATCTGCTTGCTGCTCCATTCCGGATTCTGTCGCGATTGGCAGCGTGAAATAAAATCGACTGCCGCGCTCCGGCGCGCTCTCCACCCAGATGGCGCCGCCCATCAGCTCGACGATGGTTTTGGCGATGACCAATCCCAGACCGGTACCGCCCGCTTCGCGGGTGCTGGAGTTGTCCGCCCTAAAAAACTTTTGGAAGAGCTTCTTCTGGTCCTCGCGGCTGATGCCGATGCCGCTGTCCTGCACGCAGGTCTGGATCTGCTTGTCGTCCGTCATCTCCACCAGCAGCTTCACCCAGCCGCCGGACGGCGTGTACTTGATGGCGTTGCTGACCAGGTTCGTCAGAACCTGCGTGACTTTGTCTGCGTCGCCGCGCACAATCGGCAGTTGCTCGGGCATGCTGGCGTCAAACGTAATGTCTTTTTCGTCCGCTGACGCTTTCATCAGCCGCAAGACATCGGCGACGATCATGTGATAGTTGATCGGCTCCAGCCGCAGCTTGATCCGTCCGGACTCAATGCGCGAGATATCGAGAATATCGTTGATGAGATTGGAGAGCCGGTTCGTGCTGGCCTGAATGATCCCCAAAAACTCCTGCTGCAGCTCGGACACCTCGCCGCTGGCGCCGGAGAGCAGCAGATCGGTGTAGCCCCGGATGCTGGTGAGCGGCGTGCGCAGCTCATGCGAGACGACGGAGATAAAGTCCGTCTTCATCTGATCCAGCTCGTTTTCGCGCGTGACGTCGCGTAAGGCCAGGATCCGCCCCACCCACTCGCCCTCTTCATCGGTCAATACGGGCGCTGTGTAGACCTGCACGAACCGTCGCTCCGGAACCCGCAGCTCAACGGTGTGCTCGGAGACGCCGACAACGCCATCGGCGCCCTGCCGCGTGATTTCAATTACCTTATGGAACAGCTCCCGCGCTTCAGTCGTTCCTGCCTCCGGCATCTCCTCCAGCGCCTGTCCGGCCGTCTGGTGGAGCAGTTGATCGGCGCGTGCGCCCAGCAGCTCGCAGAAGCGTCGGTTGACCAGCGTAAAGCGATCTCCCCGGTCCAGCATCGCGATGCCGTCGTTGGTTGCGTTCAGGACCGATTCCATCCGATGATTGAGCGTCGCGAGAATATGATTCTGTTCGCGCTGGGATGTTTCACGGGCGGCGATCACGTCCGCCATGCGATTGAAGGCGCCCGCGAGGTCCGACAGCTCATCGCCTTCCGACTGCGTGGAGAGGCGCGCGGCGAAGTCTCCGTGCTCGATTCGCTCGGCGCTGCGCCGCAAATTGGCCAAACGGACGGCAAATCGGCGTGTCATCAGGCAAACAAGCACAAAAGCCGGCGCCAGCACAAGGAGTTGCAGCACCACATAGCGAATAATATGGGGTTCCAGCCCGGAAAAGTAAGCTACCCCCAGACCGCATGCGAACATGACGAGCAGCGGGGTGACCGTGGCGAGCAGAATTCTGTTAGCGACTTTGCGTCCGAAAGGCATAGACGACCTGGGGTTGAGCGTTATTTCACCCAATAACCACAACACGGGAGGACGTGAGCGATCCTAAGGATTAGAATACCATAAAATGAATGCAGTTGTCGTAATCCCTACTTACAACGAAGCGGACAACCTTGAAAAGCTGTCCGCCCTCGTCTTCAGTCACGCGCCGGATGTGCAGATCTTAGTGGTGGATGATAATTCCCCCGACGGCACCGGCGCCATCGCGGACCGCCTCGCCGGCGAGTTTCCCGGCAAGATCCACGTGCTGCACCGCACCGCGAAAGAAGGTCTCGGCCGCGCCTACATCGCGGGCTTCCAATGGGCGTTAGAACGCGGATACGAAGCAATGATCGAGATGGACGCGGACTTCTCGCATGACCCACTCTACCTCGCCTCCATGCTCGAAGCCGCCGAGACTGCCGACGTAGTCGTCGGCTCCCGTTATTTAAACGGCATCTCGGTCATCAACTGGCCCCTGAGAAGAATTCTCCTCTCGTGGGGCGCCAACAAATACGTCCGCACCGTCACGCGCCTGCCCGTCAACGACTGCACTAGCGGTTACCGCCTCTACAAACGCCAGGTCCTGGAGCGTGTTCAGCTTGGCTCCGTCAGATCTAACGGCTACTCTTTCCAAGTGGAGATGACGTTTCGAGCGTTTATTGCCGGATTTCACATTGTAGAAGTCCCGATCATCTTCGTCGAACGCCGTGCGGGTCAATCGAAGATGTCCAAGCAGGTAATTTGGGAGTCGATGCAAATCCCATTGAAATTGAGACTGCGGGAGCGAAAGATGCGCCAGCAATTAAACCCAACGGGAGTGGCTTCGACGGTTCGCTAGTCCCTATTCCCCCGGCGCTAAAGCGCCGGGGGAATAGGGACGCCCTGCAAATGCCCTTGCAAATACCCCATCTGCGCCCGATCCACCCCACCCTTCGGCTCCAGCGAAAACATATAGTCGCCCCACCATGGCCCAGCCGCCCACCACGTGTATCCCACCCACACGTCTCGGTTCTTCTCCATATCCACCAGCATATTGTCGATAGCCGCTTTACCGTCTGAATTTTCAGCGACCGCGACCTCACCCAGAAACGCACGCACATGATGCTGGCGGCACCATTCTGTGAATGTCTTTAGCCGCTCTAAGCCAATCGTCTGGCTGACAACTTCTTTGTGCGTTCCCGAGCTGTCGCTGTCCAAATATTGATGGACTTCGAATGCGTAGTGCTTCGCAGGATCCTTGACGCCGAGCATGACTGTTCCGTTGGCGTCCGCGCCGTCGCCGACCCAGCTGTGCGCGCCGGTCCAGTTGTTCCCGGGAACCAGGATGAGATTTTTCGCGCCGGTCTTGCGGATCGCGGCGATGGCCGCGTTGGCGGCGCCGAGCCATTGCGCAGTCGGCATGTCGTGCGGCTCGTTCATGAGGCCGAACCAGACGCGGGGATTGTGCTGAAAATTCTTGGAAAGACGCGACCAGAAATCGGCGAAGGCTTCAGCAGGAACGTCGGAAGTTCCGATGACTTTGCCGTAGTAGCGCGCGTAGTTGTGCGGATCGAGGATGACGGTCAAATGGTGATCGTTGGCGGATTGAACGACAGATTGCAGACGCGCCAGCTCGGTGGGGGCCAGAGGCTTGTTCATCTCCGGCTGGAGAACTTCCCAGTGGAACGGCAGACGGATGATATTCATGCCTTTGCTGGCGAAGTAGTCGAACTCGGTGGCGGAGGGATAGATGAACTTCTGTCCGTAGACGATCGGCTCTCCGGCATGAACATCCCCGAACTCGCCGCCGGCGAGGTTCACTCCGGTGAAGGGCAGCGGGCGCGGTCCGGCGTCTTTGGGGGATACCGGCGCCGCGTGCGTGAGCATCGCAAACAAGACGCACACCAGGGTGGTGAGGCAGAAATGTCGGAATTGACGCTGCGCTGCAATCATGGCATGGCCTCATTTGTTCGTGTTGGGGTTCGGTTCCAGCACACAGATTTAAGATGGCCCCTCCGCCCCAATTCTGGGGAACCTGATGGAAGATGCCCCCCGACCCCCACAGGGGTGTAGACCATATTGTCGATAACGTGGCAAGAATAGGATCTTTCTACGTCAGCGTTTATGGGTTTTACCCCCTTTGGGGGCCAGGGGCTCCGAAATCGGGTTCCCCAGAATTGGGGCGGAGGGGCCATTTTATATTTAGAGCAAGTTCTCCAGGCCGTAGATCAGTTCGCCGCCGTTCGCCGCCATCGCGGTCGCGTGGCGGAGTGCGAGCACGACGCCGGGCATGAACGACTTGCGGTCCAGCGAGTCGTGCCGAATGGTGAGCGTTTGACCGGCGCCGCCGAAGATGACCATCTGGGAGGCGACGAAGCCGGGAATGCGGACGCTGTGGACGGGCACATCCCCTACTCCCTTGCCGCCGCGTGAGCCGGGGATCTTTTCGAAGGCGTCGGCGGGCAGCGGAGTCGGTTTGGCGTTCTCGCGGCCGATGGCGATCATCTCGGCGGTTTTGGCCGCCGTGCCGGAGGGAGCGTCGAGCTTTCGCTCGTGATGCATCTCGATGATCTCGACATCGGGCATGTACTTGGCCGCTTCCTGGCTGAAGCGCATCATCAGAAGCGCGCCGATGGCGAAGTTCGGCGCGATCAGGGCGCCGAGCTTGTGCGTGCGGCAAAGTTCACGCACGTGCTCCACATCGGCGGGCGCGAGGCCCGTCGTGCCGACGATTGGGACGACGCCGTTTGCCAGCGCTGTTTCGATGTTGCCGAGCACAGCGCTGGGGACGGAAAAGTCCACCATCGCCAGCGGCTTCAGCGCTGCGAGCGTGGCGCCGAGATCGTCGCCGTGGTCCACTTCGCCCACCAACTGCATGTCGGATTCGGCCATGATCGCGCCGACTGTCTCACTGCCCATCCGGCCCTTCGCGCCGGAGACGACTACCGTAATCGCCATTCTATTCCTCCGTCTCTTCTTCGTCTTCGTCTGTCTCAGCGACACTGCCGGGAACTGGGCCTACGGTCGCCATGGAGAAATCTTCGCTCGCGAACAAGCGCTCCGATAGGCTCGCGATGTCACCCACCGTCACGGCGTTGATCTTGTCCATGATCTCCTGGATCGGCAGCACGCGGCCGTAATTCAGCTCGTTGCGGCCCATGCGCATCATGCGCGAGTTCATGCTCTCCTGGCCCATGACAATACCGCCCCGAAACTGGTTTTTGGATCGCTGAAGCTCTTTTTCCGTGACACCATTCTTCTGAATATTGACGCACTCGGCTTTAATCAGCTCGATGACCTGTTCTGATGTCGCCGCGCCCGTGCCGGCGTAGAAGGCGAAGTATCCGCCCTCTTGGTACGACTGCGCATAAGTGCCGACGGAATACGCCAGGCCGCGCTTCTCCCGGATCTCCTGGAATAGGCGGCTGCTCATGGAGCCGCCGAGGACATTGTCTAGGATGGACAGCGCGTACTTCTCGTCGGACTGCTGCGAGACACCGGGAACACCCATCACCAAGTTGACTTGCTCAATCGGCTTCTCGACATAGATCTTGCCGGGCGCAAACACCGGCGTTGTGTCGGCGGCGCGCCAGTCGGCTACGGAGCCAGTCAAATCACCGAATTTGGCGGCGATATACGCAACGATTTCGTCATGATTGAGATTGCCCGCCGCTGAGATGACAATGGTGTCCGGCGTGTAGCAATTCTTGATGTAGCTGCGCAGATCGTCCGAGGTGAAGCTGGAGACGGTCTCCGGTGTGCCAATGACGCTCTTGCCCAGGACGTGTGTCGGCCAGGTGACTTCGGCAAAGAGATCATGGACCAGATCGTCGGGTTCGTCGTCGCGCTGCTTGATCTCTTCCAAGATCACGTTCTTCTCGCGGCCGAGTTCTTCGGTATCGAACGACGAGTTCAGGAACATGTCCGAGAGGATATCCAGCGCCAGTGGGACGTGCTCAGACAGCACGCGGACATGGTAGCACGTGTTTTCCTTGGAAGTGAACGCATTGATGTCGCCGCCGACGGTATCGATCTCATCGGCGATTTGCTGGGCGGTGCGCGATGGGGTGCCCTTGAAGAGCATATGCTCGATCACATGCGAAACGCCGCGCAGTTTGTCGCTTTCATCGCGGGCGCCAACGCCCACCCAGATTCCCAGCGCAACCGACTGGACGTAGCTGATATTTTCCGTCACGATTCGGATGCCGTTGGGCAGAACCTCACGCTGTATCATAATGGGAAACGAACCTCACGCCTTGTAAAATTCCACAAGGCTTATGCGGACAAAAGGACACCCCCACGCATGGGGATGTCCTTGAGGATTGTGATCTCGGCCGGCAATGCCGGTCGTTAGGACCGGATCAGCGGCGCGGGCGGAAACGAGCGCGCGGCGCTTCGTCGTCGTCCTGCGCCAGCGGAGCGACTGCCGAAGGGGCTTCCGCCGCCGGAGCCGGGGCCGGAGCTTCGCTCGCGGTTTCGGCGCGCGGCGCCGAAGGCCGGAAGTCACGGCCGTCGCCGCCACGGTCGGGGCGCGGGCCGCGATCGCCGCCACGGTCACCACCACGTCCGCCACGGTCGCCGCCAGGGCCGCCGCTGCGTCCGCCGCGATCACCACCACCGCCGCCGGGGCGCGGGGGACGACCGGGTTCCGGATTTTCCGGATCGAAGGGCTCGTCCAGACCGCGAGCGGTCAGGTTGACGCGTCCCTGGGGATCAATCTCGGTCACGCGGACACGGATCTTATCGCCGAGCTTGATCACATCTTCCGGCTTGCCGATACGCTCATCGGAGTCCGTCAGCTGCGAAACATGGACAAGGCCGTCCTTGCCGGGAATGATCTCGACAAACGCGCCGAATTGCAGGAAGCGAACGACGGTGCCCTCGTAGATCTCGCCGGGCTTGATCGTCTTGGTCATGTCTTCGATCATCTTGCGGGCCAGCTCGCCGCCAGCGCCATCCACGGAGGCGATGTAGACGGTTCCGTCCTGCTCGATGTCGACCTTCGCGCCGGTTTCGGCGGTGATCTTCTTGATCATCTTGCCGCCCGGTCCGATGACCGTGCCGATTTGGTCAGGCTCGATCTGGATCGTAAAGATGCGCGGAGCATATTCCGACAGGTTCTCACGCGGGGTCGCAATGGCCTCGGTGATCTTGCTCAGGATGTGCAGACGCGCATCGCGAGCCTGCTGGAACGCCTGCACGAACACGTCGCGCGGCACGCCGCCGATCTTCGTGTCCAGCTGAAGGGCGGTGATGCCCTCGGCGGTTCCGGCGACCTTGAAGTCCATGTCGCCCGAGAAGTCTTCCATGCCCTGGATGTCGGTGAGGACTGCATACTTGCGTCCCACGCCGTTCTCGCCACTGCCTTCGGGGCCTTCGATCAGGCCCATCGCGATACCAGCGACGGGCGCCTTGATCGGAACGCCCGCGTCCATCAGCGCCAGGGTGCTGCCGCAGGTGGAGGCCATTGAGGTGGAGCCGTTGGACTCGAGAACCTCAGAGGTCAGAAGCATGGTGTAAGGGAACTGCTCGCGGGTGGGAAGCACAGCGCGCAGGCCGCGCTCGGCGAGAGCGCCGTGGCCGATTTCGCGGCGTCCGGGGCCGCGCATCGGGCGGGCTTCACCAACAGAGTACGGCGGGAAGTTGTAGAAATGCATGTAATGCTTTTCGGTGTCTTCCTCCAGCGTGTCCACCATCTGCGCATCGTCGCCCGAGCCCAGGACCAGGGTCGTGAGAACCTGGGTCTGTCCGCGGGTGAAGAGGCCGGTGCCGTGGACGCGGGGCAGCAGGCCGACTTCGCAGGTGATCTGGCGAATGTCGGTGGTGCCGCGTCCGTCGGGGCGCTTGCCTTCGGTCAGGATCAAGTCGCGCAATTGCTCCTTGACGACCTTGTCGGCGATTTCCTTGAGGTCGGCGATGTTATCCGGGTACTCGCCCTTCAGCTGATCGACGACATCGTTGATCAGAAGGGTCAGGCCGGCTTCACGAGACGACTTGTCCGGGTCCTGAAGGCCGCTGCGCAGGGATGCGGAGAAGCGGTCGCGGATCACGGTCAGGATCTCTTCGTTCGCCTTGTGCAGAGGAACGTCGACCTTGACGACGCCGACCAGAGCGGCCAGGTCGTTCTGAAGCTTGACGAGAATCTTACAAGCATCATGCGCAAAGTCCATCGCGGCAAGCATCACTTCTTCACTGACTTCCGAGGCGCCCGCTTCCACCATCGCAATGGCTTCGTCGGTCGCGGCGACAATTAAGTCTAGAGGATTGCCCTGCTGCTGCTCGAAGGTCGGGTTCAGGATGAACTCGCCATTCTCGCCCAGACCAACGCGTACGCAGCCCACAGGGCCGTTGAACGGGATGTTGGAAACGGTCAGCGCGGCGGAGGCGGCGGTAACAGCGAGAACGTCGGGCGAAAACTCAGCCTGGTAAGACAGCGGCATCGCGATGACCTGGGTCTCGTTGCGCATGCCGTACGGGAAAAGCGGGCGAAGGGGGCGGTCGATCAGACGGCAGATCAGGGTCGCCTTCTCGCCGGGGCGTCCGCCGCGCTTGATGAAGCCGCCGGGGATCTTGCCGTTCGCGTACTTTCTCTCTTCGTAATCACAGGTGAGCGGGAAGAAATCCAGGTGCGCCTTCGGCTCCTTGGACATGGTCGCGGTGGCGAGGATGATGGTGTCGCCGTTTTGAAGCCAGACGGCCCCGTTGGCTTGCTTAGCGACTTTACCGGTGCTGATGCGCAGTTTGGCGCCGCACCATTCCGTCTCTACAAAATGTTCCATATGTTCGTGTGTTTCTCCTAAAATCGCGGGGACGCCGTTGTGTTCAACGCGCCTGCGTCCGGGCGATGTCACCGCATCCCGGCAATCAGCGAAGTCTGCTGAAAACGGATACGATGATAAAATAAATGCCTCCCGCGTGATTGCGCAAGGAGGCATGCATTCGAAAGGCCGGACACGCCTGAGCGTAGTCCGGCCAAAATCTTATAATCGGCTGCGAATGCCGAGCTTGCCTACCAGAGCGCGATAGCGGTTGATGTCTTTCGCGGCGAGGTAGTTCAGCAAACGGCGGCGACGACCAACTTGCACCAGCAGTCCGCGGCGCGAGTGGTTGTCATGCTTGTGAATTTTCAAATGCTCGGTCAGCGTGCTGATCGAAGCGGTGAGAAGGGCGATCTGCACTTCCGGCGAACCCGTATCGCCTTCGTGCGTCTTGTTCGTGTCGATTACGACATCTTTTTGTTCTTTGAGCAAAGCCATTCTAGCGTGCCTGAGGCCTCCTAAGCAA
>JAOQAA010000540.1 GCA_025963815.1 Capsulimonas sp. | reverse complement strand
GCGACGTCTATTGTTTTTTTGCGGCGTTGGCGAAGGCGTCGCCGATTGCATCCAGTCCGGATGCGTCCTCAACAGACGCGGCCGCCCGGTTTTCCTGCTGAATCTGGAGATATACTTCCTTGCGATGGACCGCGACGTCGCGTGGCGCGGACACCCCAAGGCGCACTTGATCTCCTCGGACCTCAATGACCGTGATCTCCACGTCATCGCCGATTTTGATGCTTTGATTGAGTCGTCTTGTTAATACCAGCATAGCGGCCCTCCCTGGCCCCTGATTTGGGTTGCATTTCTATTCTTATTTCTTATAGAAACGCGTATTCCATAGAAATCATTCCCGATTCCTCGCATTATTACGCGCAGTTGTTTAGAATCTTCTAATTTATCGCGCGGCAACCACTTCCCGAGACTGCGGAGCAGTCGATTCCTCGGCTGGAAGCAGGCGGTGGCGCAGGCCGTAATCGTCGCCGGCGACAATCACCTGGCGGGCGATATGCGCCACCGGGTTGATCGCGATCGGAGCCAGAAGGTTCGCCGTGATCCCGATCGGGTCACCGGACGGAACCGTCAGCAGCGTATAAAGACGTGGCCCGAGCGGCTCCGCGCCGATTTCCAGAGCGTCCAGGTCGGCGCTTGCGATGCGGGGCGCGTAGCCTGGGAAGAAATGGCGCGGCTCCGCGGTCAGAAACGCCAGCTTTTCGTCTTCCAGCGACTGCAGCCACAGAAACGGGCTGCTCTTGTCCTGGTTCGCCGAAGGATGAGACACGAACGCGAAGCGCCGCTTCTCTTCAAATCCAGGAAGTCCGTCAGGAAAGGTGATGATGCTGTTTTCGTCGATGTTGATCTGGCCGAATCGCGCTGTTTCGATCTGCATAAAATGACTTGCTCCTGCTCAGCCCGCCTGGGTGAGCGCTGGTAGAGATCGCGCGGCCCACTAGGCCGCGCGTAAGACTTAATTCAGAGAAAATGAGATTACAGGTAATCCGCGAGGGTATGCGCGTATCCCTTGGCGACCGCGACCAGAGACGCCTGGTACACGTTCTGCGCGCTTTGCAGCTGCACGTAAGCCTGCGCCAGATCCACTTCCTCGACATTGGCGATGGCGTCCTTGTAGGAGCTTTCCGCCCGAGAAAGGTTCTGCGTGACGCTGGTCATCGTGTTGACCTGAGCGCCGATATTCGCCCGAACGGAGCTGACTGTGCTCAGGTTCGTGTCAAGCTTGCCCAGATCGCCCGACATGGCGTTGATGTCGCCGGACGCCAGGTTCGCCTTCAGATCTTTCAGTGTGGAAAACAGTCCGTCGAAGATCGTGCTTCCCGGAGTGCTGATCGTCAGGTTGTTGCTCTTGCCGACTGTGGCGGTCACGCTGCCGGTGTTTCCCTGATAAGCAGGTCCGGTCGAGTGCGCGACGGCGTCGTCAATATATGGCGCTGTCTTGGTCTGGCTCCCGCTGAAGAGATATTTCCCGTGGACATCCGCGTTGGCGGACTGAATGACCGACGAGATAATGCCGTCGATCTGCAAGGACAGTGCGTTGAGGCTGTCCGGCGTCTGCGTGGAGTTGGCGCCGGAGCTTGCGATCTGACGCGCCGTCCGGATGGCGTCGGCGACATCCGCGAGGGTGCTGTCGCTCGCGTTTAGGAACGTCTTCGCCTGGTTCGCGTTCGCCTGGTACTGGCTATTGTCCACGAGGGACGCGCGCAGCGACATGGAGTACGCGGCACCCGCCGGGTCGTCCGAGGGATTGTTCAGTTTTTTGCCGGTGGAGATCTCCGTGGAGACCGCGTTCAGGCTATTCAAACTCGTCTCGACATTGCTGGCGAGCGTGGCCGAGATTAAGCTATTGGTAACTCGCATGGTTTATATTCCTCTTGAATTAACGGCCGGAGAAGAGGTCGTTAATGAGTGTCCCGATCATATCGTCCATCGTCTTGACCACCTTGGCGGCGGCCTGGTATCCACGCTGATACTTCATCATGTTGATCATTTCGCCGTCCGTGGAGACGCCCGTGATCGAAGCCTTCTGCTGGGACAGCTGGCTCAAGCTGGAGCTGGAGCTGGCGGCCGATGTCTTAGCCGCGTCGGTACGGGCGCCCAGGTCCGCGATCCGCTGCTGGAAGAAGTCGCTGACAGTGTCTCCCGCAATCAGCCCTTGCTTTTGTACGCCGGCGAGCAGCGTGGCGTTCTGGCTGTCTCCGGGCGCGGGCTTGGTCGCCGGCGGGGCCGGCTTCGCGGCTGCGGCCAGCCGCAATGGACTTGCGGTCAGCTGAGTATTGACGGCGATTGTCGAAGCATCCGTTCCCGTGAAGAAAGCGATATTCGTGCTGCCGTCGAGGCCGGAGCCGCCGCGGTGAATCGTGTTGATCGCATTGATCATCGTTCCCGCCACGCGATCCAGATTGGCCTGGTATCCGGTCACCAGCGCCTGCGACTTCTCAATGCCGGCGAGGTCGCCGCCGGTCAGGTCGCCGCGCGCCGTCAAGCCGTCCGTTCCCGTCATGGTCACGGGGTAGAAGTCCGTGCCGTTGACCAGACTGCTCGAACCGATCGTCAGGTTCACGGTTCCGTCAGTTCGGTTGCTGATGCTGATGTTCGCAAGTTTCGAGACCTTATCGATCAGGATATCTCGCTGATCCAGTAGGTCGTTGGCGTCCAGATGCTGCGCCGTGGTCGAGCGGATCGTTACGTTCAAGTCGGCGATCTGGCTGCCGTAGCTGTTCAGTGCGCTGAGTCCGGCCGTCGCTTTGCTGACCAGCTGGTCGCTGATGACGGTGAGCGACTGCTGTGTCTGCTGAATGACCTGCGACATGGCGCTGGCCTTCTGCAGGATCGTCGCTCGGACGCCGGTATCCTCGGGGTTGCTTTCCAGGTTCGTGAAGCTCTGGAAAAATTGGTTCATCGCGTGGTCGATGCCGGTGTCCGACGGCTCCCCAAACGCGCCTTCCACTTGGTGCAGCGTATCGTAGGTTGACTGCTGCATCGTTTGCTGCGAAGTATTGTCGCGGATCTGCACGTTCAAAAACTCATCGGCGGCGCGTGTGATGCTCTGCGCCGTGACGCCGGTGCCGATCATGCCGACATGAGCCGAGCCGGACACGGGCGGAGGAGAATAAGGATCCGTTGTCTGCATGTTCGCCGTCTGCACGGAGTAGCCCGGGGTATCGGCGTTGGCGATGTTGTGACCGGTGACGTTCTGGCCGACCTGCGCCGCGGCGAGGCCGCGTGAGCCGATCTCCAGACCAAAGAATGTTCCTGGCATGTGTTGTTTCCTCTGTTAGGCGAGTCGGTCCAGCAGCAGTCGGCAGCCGTTCAGGCTTCGCCCACCGTACAGGATATCTGCTTTGCGTCCCGCCTCCACAAAGAGGTCCAGCGTAAACGCAATATACTCAAGTTCGTTGTTGATCAGGCGCTCGTTCTGTCGGCTGAGATCCTGAATTCGGTCCAGGGTCAATCGAAGGGTGTCACGCACGTTCAGGATCTGACGGCGGCTGCGCTCGGGCAGGTCGTCGACGATCTCGGACAGCACGATCGGCTCGTCGTCTTCGCCCCGAAACGCGGCTTGCCGCGCTTCCAGCTGAACTTCCAGCTGCGCCAGAAGCTGCGCATGCTCGGCTTGTGTATCGTAAAACCGCTTGCGGTCACAGGCCAGAAGCGCACGCTGCTGTGTTTCCAGCAGACGGCAGTGACGCGATTGGAGCATCTGTTCATCGCGAAGCACTTTGAGAAGTTTTTGTGTGTCCGGCATAAGCTCGTTTCTTTC
>JAOQAA010000518.1 GCA_025963815.1 Capsulimonas sp. | reverse complement strand
GCGCGCCTATCTTGGTAAGCGTGGTGTTTACATCGATGCGATCAATGAAGTCCAGAAATCCGTGGTGCTCGGGGAGCGACTGAAAAATGCGATGATCCTGCTCGGCCAGCGGCCGGCGGCGCGCGATCCCAAACCGTCTGCAATCGATTGGATACGCCATCTGACAACGATCAATGCGAGCACGCCTTCCTCCACGCCGGATCAAGGCGGCAAGCCGATGCCGTGGCCCTTATTCCCCATCGATTCGGCGCCCTGGCCGCTTTTGATGCCGCTGGCGCATCCCGTTCCAATCAGTGAGGCCGACTATATCTGGGAGGCGTTTCAGGGGGCGCATGGCCCGGATCGCTATCATACCTATGGACCATATCGAAACGATGATGAGCTAATGCCCGATTCCCTGCTGCCTTCAAAGTGGTTTTGGGACGCCTGGCCGGATCGCATTATTCACGGCGGCGAGTGCATTCCTCTCTCCAAAGGCACGGTCGATTTTTACTCGGCGCTGGGCAAGCCGGCGATGTGGGCCGGGCAGCCGGGACACGCCAATCTGATCTCGTTCCAATATGTCGACGGCGCCTGGACCTCTGAAATCGAGCAAGCCTTTGCCGGAGGGCCGGATGTTACGTGCGCGCAGTGGTACTTCGACGAAGACCCTGGAACGCAGATCCGCTTTCGGCCAGACTATAACTGGGCGACAGCAGAGTATCATCTTGGCCTCAGTTTGGCGATGAACGTCGGACTGAAGTCCTATATGGATACGCGGATGGCGTCCAATATCTTCCGAACTATGCCTCTCCCCGTTCAGCAAACGCTCGGCGTGAAACTCCTCCGAAGCACGCTGGAAGTCAACCCGTTCAACCCAGCCATCTGGTACCGTCTCTCCGAGCAGACGACAGACGGAGGGCAGGCCGCGACTCTTGCCGAGGCGGCGCTGAAGGGCGAGCCAGGGCTATTGTCCGGCCATCTCAGCGATGAATTTCAGGAGAAGGGTGGGGCGGGCGGCGCGAACGCCCAGTATTGGCGGACGCTGGGACAGTTTGTCACGAGTTACGCCGTCCTCGCGCACGCTCCCGCACACCGAGAAAAGGATCTATCCCGCGCCTATCGCTTTCTGAAGACCGCTCCCGGAGTGACGGTCGCCGACCTCTTGGGGTACGCCGCGAAGTTCTCCGCTGTCGGTTTCGGCGGCTCAAGCGCCGAAGATCTGGCGTACGATCGGAAACTCGCGGATCAAGGCGATGCGTTCGGCTTGCTTCGGATGGGGCAGCGGTACCGGGATGGAGAGGGTGTTCCGCAGGATGACGAGAAGGCGCAAGCCTGTGTCGCCAGCGCCGCCGGTCAAGGAGATGTGGCGGCGGAAATGCTGTTGGGAGATCTGAACCCTTCTGTTCCCGTCAATCAGATTACCGTGACGGCCTCCTCCGTATACGCCTCCGAGCAGCATCTGATCAATGGCGTGGGAATGCAGGGCGCCGCCCACGACAACAACGGCGGGGCGGAGACGATGTGGCACACGCAGAGAGTCTCCAGCGCCCAGCCGCCCGCCAATGGCCTTGCGCCCGCCATGGCCTGGGTGAAATTCGACTTCGCGACCCCCGAGCCCGTTTCCTCGGTCCTTATCTGGAATCACAACCAGGAAAAACTTACCGATCGGGGATTCCGAAAGACACGCATCTACGGCTCGTCGGATGGCGTGACATGGAACTCACTGACATCATCCGAAGTGATCGAACTGCCGCGCGCGAATGGGTCGCCTTACGAGACGCCTGTCATCATACCCTGTGAGGCCAGCCATCCTCTGAAATCAGTGATCATCGCGGCGGAAGCAGTCGATGGAAACTATGGCGGCGATTGTTACGGACTGAGCGCCGTTTATTTTGGGCTTCCACGGCTGCCCCATGTCGTCCCCGCCAAGGTAATCGCCGTCACTGCCTCCTCCGTTTACAGCCCGCTGCAGGCGGCTGTTCACTTGGTGGATGGGGCGGGAATGATGGGCGCACTGCATGACAATGAACAAAGCGCGGGTACGATGTGGCAGACATCTGGCGGCGGCGCGCCCAAGTCTCCGCAGCCTGGGCTGGCGCCATCACCGGCCTGGGCAAAGTTCGATTTCACGAGTCCGCAGCAAGTCTCCTCATTTTTGATTTGGAATCACAACCAGGGAACGCTCACCAACCGAGGCTTCCGAAAGACGCGTATCTACGGCTCCCCAGACGGCGTCAAATGGATTCCGCTCACCGCTTCCTCCATCATCGAACTGCCGCGCGCCTCCGGAGCGCCGATGGAAGAACCTTCCGTGATTCCCAACGCCCTGTCGGATAAGCCGCTAAAATCCATCATCATCGCCGCTGAGACTGCCAACGGCAACTACGGCGGCGACTGCTATGGATTAAGCGCCGTGCGCTTTGTTACGAAGTGATGAAGATTGACAGGGGGCATGCCGTCAGGTATAAAAATTATCAGCCCTTCGGAGATCCTGTGGCTGTTATGCATTCTCTCGCGACGTTTTGCTGATAGGAGTGACGCCATGGCGATTCTGGAACATGAAGTGCGCGCAGTCGCAGCATCGACTTTAACAGGATTACACCGCCATCTCTTTACGCGCGATGGATATTATTCTATGGGTAAAGCAGGTGTGTTTGGCGACAAGCGCGT
>JAOQAA010000517.1 GCA_025963815.1 Capsulimonas sp. | reverse complement strand
TTCTCAATGTCGCCGGCGTCTTCCTCGTGCTCATCGAAGTACCAGTGAATGTCGCCGCCGGCGTACTCATGATAAGAAAAATAGTCGGAAGGAACATTCAGCGTCTGAATCTCGCCCAGCCCTCTTTCGGGGTCTACTGAACGCTCCGCAAAACAGACCTCCGGAAAAAGCGTCTTGCCGCTGGATTTAAACCAACCTGAGTCTAGGAAGCCGCCGCTCTCGAAGAAATATGACTTACAGATCGCTTGCCGTAAAGACTTATCGTTTATCCCATGCTCTTTGAGCGTTTCGTTCAGCCGCGCGATCTCCAAGCACTGAAACGCCGCCGCCATTTCCTCATACTCATCGGATTTTGCAATTACCAAGATTCATTTCTCCTTTTGCACAATAGGATGCTCAGCACGGAAGCATTCTCTCAAATCCTCGTCCATATGCCGTAGCGCCCGCAGGTCGCGATATGAGCGTCCGTGATGCTGACACATGCTGCACTGTACGATGGCGCACCCGCCGTTCAGCCAGTGCCCGTCGCCTCGTACGTATCGGATATACCGACGAAGCAGCGGATATGGCCGCATCCCGCCGCACCAAACGGCATACTCGTCCTCCGCATATTCACGCTCCGCCTTCAGCCGCGCCGCGCGCTGTAGCCGTGCATAATAAGCGCGCCGCTCGGCGCGCTTGGCATTGTTCTTTTCCAATGGTCTGCCTCCACTATCGCCCTCTCTGGTGGAGGGCTAAATAGAGGAGACGAGCCAAATATTCTTGGATAGCATCGGTAGTTCTTTCCTTCTCATTGATGCGAAATAAACTTACCCGAGAGCAGGCGTACTATTGACATGAAATGTCCGGAGTGATATATTGGTGTCATCGGGGGACAATCCACATGCAGCTCACACGGTTTTACGGACGCAGCCTTGGCACGGTAAAAACAGATCGCCGCTCGACTGTCGCTTATAATTTCATCACCTTCGACGTCCCCGGCGCCACGGACACGGAAGCCTACGGCGTCAATGACGCCGGGTGGATCGTTGGGCGCTACTTGGACGGCGCCGGGACTCATGGGTTCCTGAACACCAACGGCGTCGTTACCCCCATCGATATTCCCGGAGCCACCGAGACGTTCGCCCACGGCGTCAACAACGCCGGTCAGATTGTCGGATACTCCACCAATACCGCCATTCCCGGCGTCTTTCCTGGTTACCTGGACATTAATGGCGCGTTCCTGCCCATCAATACCCCGGATATGACCTACACCTGGGCGCAGGACGTCAACAACGCCGGCCAGATTGTCGGCGACTCAGCGGCGCCCGGCCAGGACTTCCGACCGTTCGTGGATACCTACGGCTACTTCACAAGCTTCCAGTACCCGGGCGACGGAGAAACCCGCGCCAATGGAATCAACGACGCCGGGCATATCGTCGGCGTCTTCACCGAACATCCGAATACCGTGGACCAGGTCAACCACGGATACCTGAACGTCAACGGCGCCTTCACCTTGATCGACGCTCCCAACGCGATTCATACGTTCGTGTACGGGATCAATAATTCCGATCAGATCGTCGGGACTTATGTGGACACCAAGGGGACGCACGGCTTCTTGTACGAAGACGGCGAGTTCACCACGATCCACGTTCCCTACGCCGGGTCCACATTCGTGCATGGCGTCAACAACAGCGGCGAATTCGTCGGCTTCTATATGGACAGCACCGGCAAGCACGCCTTCCTCGCCATGCCCAACGACGCCACCCCCTCCAAAATCCCCGTGATCGCGGTCGCCGCCGCCGCCGGCCTCGGCGTCCTCAGCCTCGCCCTCAGCAAACGCCACACGCCCGCCGCCGACAAAGCGGACAAGGATGAATAGCGTTTCGGCCTATTGGTTTCTTCGTGCGTATCCGCATGGCGCAAAAGTGCTTGAATAGCCGGCGAATTTATTCGCCGGCTTCTTACATTCGCCGGCTCCTCGACGCAAATTGCTCCATTCGCCGACCGTACTTTGGGCCGTCTTCAATTACCTATCGTCTCTGCGTTCCCGCCTGCTCAGCGAGAGCCGGCGTCCTCGATTGAAGATTATAACCGAAAATTTCACGGGCTTCTCACGGCGTTGTCACGATTGGCTCACCATGGCCCTTTATAATGCCTCCAACACACCAGTCGGGGAGGATGAAGACATGGGATTGCTAGAGCGACGAAAGATCAAAGAACTGCAGGACGTGACGTTTCCGGAGCGCACGGCGGAGCTGGCGGAAATCTGCGGCGGGGAAATCGCTTACGAAGTCGATTGGGACAGTTTCGCCAGCGATTTGGAAGGGCTGAATTTTCTCGACAACCTCTCCTGCCACCGGACCAATATGGCGCTGAGGCAGATTTGTGTGGATGACATGGGAAAAGACGCCGTGTGCGATGTTTTAGCGCGGATTTTGCTGAAGAATGTTCCCAGCAAGGCGGACATACGGATTTCGTTCGAGAACGGCGTGCTGGAGATGCATTGCGCCTATGCCCTGCGTACCGATGGAATGTTCTCCGACACGGAGATCCGGGACGTACTGCTGGGGGGGCTGTAAAATATCACGAGATCTGTATACGCTATGTACACGGTCGGCGTTTATACTGCCCTCAACACACGCGGAAAGCGGCAGTGTGGGCGATGAGTATAAAATTATACCGATCGATCCGGAACTCTTTTAAAAAGCGGATTGTTGTTGGTATATACGAGAACGGAAGCGGAGACGAGCCGCGATATTTATTGGTTAAGGGGTACTTGACACGGGCGGGCGCGGGCGCCTGCCTCAGGGGAGATGACGACGATGGGCGATAACTTATTTGAGCGAGTGACGGTGGCGGGATCGATCTTGATTGGAAGCGCGCTCGCGCTGCTGATCATCGTTTTGTCGGTAGGACACTATATTAGCCTGCTGGTCGGATAATTGGCCGGAATAAATTTGATGGAGAGGCGCTCGTCCCAATGAGGGGGCGAGCGCTTTTTTTCTTGCCTGCCTATTTCTCCGCCGTGAAGGCCATGGAATCGAGATTGTAGCCGCCGGTATCCTCAACAAGCTTGAGTACGCGCTGGCCCTGGCGAAGCTTCACGGAGGCGTGAACAACCGTGTAGACATCCCAGCTTCCCGTGACGGTCACATTCATTGACCCCGTGAGATTTTGACCGGTTTCGTCCTCCAGGTGAAATGATCCGCCGCCCTCGGCCGAGGAGACGCGCACTCCCAGATCGTAGGTCCCCGTATTTTGAACTTGGACGGTGTACTTCAGCCACTGGCCCGGACGGGTGTATCCCACATCGAAGCCGCCGTCAAACGGCTCGACATCGACCGTTTCCTCCTCGCGGTAGCCTTCGCCGGTATTGACGCCGTCGAAATCGTGATAGGAGACCCCTTCACCGCCCCGGTCATAGTCCTCGATTTGAATGGTTCCGGGGATCGCTGCTGCTGCGCCGCCGTAGGGAGCCTGCGTCTCGGTTCGGAGCGGGAACCAGATTTGCAGGCGGCGGGCCAGGTCGTCTGTGTCCGTGACGCCCATTGGAGACCAGAGGCGCTCGGCGACGGCGGCGGCGCGGGGCCACACGCGGGCGTCGAGGGCGGCGGGCGTCACGCGCTCCGTCCACATGCATGCTTCGCCGCCCAGAATGAGCGCTCGCTCCGAGGCGGAAAGCGTCGCGGCGGGGCCGACGGCAGGATCGTTGGCGTACATTTCCGACACCGAAATCGGGTTATCCAGATAGTATCCGTGGGAGAGAATGGCGAAGCGACCCTCGCGCGCGGCCGCCGCCAGAGCATCCTTGCCGCGCCAGGACTGCACCGCCGTGGACGGCGGCAGGCCGGGAGCAAGGATCTCGTCCCAACCGATCATCGACTTCCCATGCTTCTTCAGAATGTCGCTGATGCGCCCGTTGAAGTAAGCCTGGAGAGCATTGTTGTCCGCAAGGCCGTGCGCCTTGAGAAACTCCTGGATCTTCGCGTTCCCGCTCCACTGCGTCCCGTTCACCTCATCGCCTCCGATGTGCACGTATAGATCGGGAAAGAGGCCCGCCATTTCGCCAAAGAATTTGTCCAGAAAGTCGTAAACGCGTTCGTTCGTCGGGTCCAGAGTCGCGGTATGGATTCCCCAATTGTGCGCGATGGAATAGGGGCCGGGTGCGCTCGCCAGTTCCGGATAAGCGGCGAGCAGCGCCGTCGTGTGGCCCGGGATATCGAACTCCGGCACAACCCGGATCCCCCGATCGCGCGCATACGCCACAATCGCCTTGATCTGTTTTTGCGTGTAAAACTTTCCTTCCGACCCTATTTGAGTGATCTTGGGAAAGATCTTGCTTTCGACCCGAAACCCTTGATCGTCGGACAGATGCCAGTGAAAGACGTTCAGCTTGACGCTCGACATCTTGTCCAGAGTGCGCTCGATTGTCTCCACAGGCATCCAGTGTCGCGATACGTCGATCATCAGCCCCCGCCACGCAAATCGGGGCTTGTCATGGATCTCCACGGTGGGAAGATAGAATTGGCCATTTTCGACCTGCGTCAACTGACGAACCGTCTCCAGGCCGCGTACGATTCCCAGCGGACCTGGAGCTTCCAGATAAGCGCCGTGTTCGTCCACAGAGAGGGTGTACGATTCGTCATCCTTCACAGACTGCGTCTGTCCCCGGACCGCCGCGTAGCAATCAATACCCAGGCTGCAGTTCTTGTCTCGACGATTCGGGCCAGCGCCAAGGCCGATGGCTGCCTGACTTAGCCGCCAGCGTGTAATCGCCGCAGTAATCCGTGGGTCTCGGGCGCCATGAAATGCGACGCCGAATTTCCCCTCGATCTTAAAACGACCTGTGTTCCATTCGGCCTTTGAGGGAACCGGCAGCAGGTTCGTCTGTGCGAGCGCCGGCGCGGCGTGGAGAACGAAGGCGGCGAGGCATACGGCGGCTGAGGTGACGCGGGAGAGGTTCATGCTTTTTATTATATCCGAGGTTCGGCTTTTATGTGGGCGGCGCAGATTTCAAGAGGCTCTTGAGGGCGTGGAGCGGGGAGACGCGCAGGGCGAGAATCAATGCCTCGCGCGCGTCGGCGGTATCGTCCTGGCGCAGTGTGCGGGAGGCCTGGATGAGCTGGTCGGCGTAATATCCCCGAACGTGGCGCAGCAGTGCGCGGCGTTCCGAGGCCGAGGGGCGGCCGGGAATGTCCATTTCCATGTAGCGGGCGGTCAGCGGCGCGATATGCACGTACGATCGATAGAGTGTTTGTGGGGTGGGGCGCTCCGGCAGACGGTACAAAACCATCTCCTCCGGCGCGGCGGCGAAGGAAAATCCGGCGAGGATCGTGCGGCAGAAGTAGTCGAGATCCTGGCCGCGCAGCAGGGCGGGGTCGAAGTCGCCGACCTTGGCGTACACGTCCCGGTGCATCAGAATGGCGGAGGGAGTGATGCTGTCGCGCAGAAACGCCGCGCAGGTCAGCGGGCCATGAGAAAGGTCCGGTCCGGTCCATTTGCGCAAGGGGGCCAGGCGCCAATCGCAGACCGTGGCGGCGGTCCAGACACAGCGCGCCTCGGGGTGTTCCTGGGAAAGCGACAGGCAGCGCGCGATCTTGCCGGGCAGCCACACATCGTCGTCGTCCAGAAAGGCGAACCACTCGCCCTTCGCCGCGCGCATTCCGGCATTGCGCGCCGGCGAGGATCCGCGCTCATCGCTAGCGAGCCGCAGCACGCCGGGATACTCCATCGCCAGCATCTCGAGCGTTCTGTCCGTCGAACCGTTGTCGATGACGATCGTTTCGATCTCGACGCCTGGGGCATTCTGCGCCGCGACGCTGTCCAGCGCCTGCCGCAGCAGCGCCTTACGGTTTCGAGTGGGGACAATAACGCTAATCAGCATGGGATTTTTCTTAACGTTCTGTCACCGAATGCCGGGACGCTCGGGAAGATCTGTGCGCGGCTCAGTCCGTTCGGATCTGCCGCCGCACATGCCCGATCTTCGGGTGCGATTTGTTCGCCGCATGGGAGCGCGCGTACATGGTTTCCATCTCGCCGACCATGCGGGCGGCGGTGAATTTTTCCAGCACACGGCGGCGCCCCGCCTCGCCGTGCCGGCGCGCCAGATCCGGCTGGCGCAGGTAGCGCAGCGCCGCCATCGCCATCGCGGGGGCGTCGGAGATCGGGACGAGCGCGCCGGTGACGCCGTCGGCGATCACCTCGGACACGCCGCCGGAATCCGTGGCCACCACGGGCTTCTCCATCGCCATCGCTTCCGCCAGGACCAGGCCGAACGGCTCGAACACGGATGAGAGCACGAACACATCCATCGCCGCCAGGCAGCGCGGGATGTCCGTGCGCCGTCCGGGAAAGTGCGCGCGGTCCGCAATGCCGAGCGCCGACGCCAGCGCTTTGTACTGCGGCAGACTTTGGCCGTCGCCCACCAAAAGAAAGTGCGTTTTGGGCGCGGCGTCCGCGATCAAACGCGCCATGCGCAGAAAATCATCGACGCCCTTCTGCGGGTCCATCCGCCCGACGATCCCCACCAGCGGAACTCCCTCCGGCAGCCCGAGCATCCGCCGTGACTCCTCGCGGTCGAGATGAGGATTGAACGCCTCGCATTCGATGGCGTGGCAAATGACCCGGATCTGATCCGGAGCGCGGCCCGCCATCGCAATCTGCGAGGTGCGGCTGCTGTGGGAGGAGGTGGTGAAGCCGGTCACGAACGCGCGGTCGAACACGCGTCCCGCATCGCGCGCTGCGCGGCCCAGGCGCGTGCGCTGGGAGCCGTGAATGGTGATGAAGACCGACTTTACGCCTGCGAGCCGAGCCGCCAGAACGATGGAGCGCGCTCCGACCCCGCCCAGCACCTGCGCGTGCAGCACGTCAATGCGCCGCGCTTTCAGCATCCACGCAAGCTGCGTGACGATCTGAGGAGACACGGAGGGCGACCACGGCGTCATCAGCCCCGTCCGAATAATCTCCGCGCCGCACGCCTGCACATCGGCGACAAAAGGATCGATATCTGGAGCGTCCGAGCAGATCAAGAGGGGAGTAAAGCGGGAGCGGTCCAGCCCGCCGATGAGCATAGCAAGCCAGCGCTCGACCCCGCCGAGGGCGTAACTTTCCGTTGCAAACGCCACGCGAAGCGGCGGGGCGGCGTTACGGGACCGATTTGGGACTGCGTGGTAGTCTAGCTCTAACATAACCTTGGGTGCAAGAGAACAAAATGATTGGGAAGCAGACGACCTTATTCCCATCCATCATACCAAATCTTTCAAAAACTTAACGCAAGCAAGCTTACGGGGATTTTATTTGATTTGACACGGTTAATTTCCAAAGCCCGCGACTGGCATGAGATCTTAGCGAAAGCAAGCGAGTGGGAGGGTTCTTTTGGAAGCGTCGATTTGGAGGAGAACGACGGGACTGTTTCAATAAAGGAGATGCTCACCACTCTGTCGAACGAGTAGCAAGCGGACATGGTCTCCAAATATGCACTTGGATGCGTTCCGCGTCGATTTGGAAGACGCTTTCGTACAAGAAAATTTTGCTTCGGTGGTGACTTATGCCTGAACCCCAAACTGATTTCCAATACGACGTCTTCCTGAGCCATAGCAGCAAGGACAAAGCCATTGTCCGAAGCATCGCGGAGCGACTAAAAGCAGACGGCGTGCGTGTGTGGTTTGACGAATGGGCGATCCCTCTTGGCGGTCATATTCCAAAAGCCGTTGAAGACGGCTTAGAGAAATCTAGGCTATTAATTTTAGGTAGTGGCTCATCCCCGTCTGATTTTATGTGCTATTCTTGATGATCAGATTGTACTCATGTAAGAAAAGCCTCAGGCAGTTGTCGTGCATCGTGTCGATTTTCGAAAACGAGAGTGTCCGACGCACGAACCGCGCCAGACGAGGTGTAGCCAGGGCGATGTGGGCTTCGGCCATCGGGTACAATAGTCGTATGAGAGTCACCGTCCTGGGCAGCGGCACGTCGCACGGCGTGCCCGTGATCGGCTGCGATTGCGCTGTCTGTACTTCTCCAGACCCGAAAAACAAGCGGCTGCGGCCTTCGATCGTCGTCACCACGGACTCGGGGGAGAAACTGCTAGTGGACACGCCGCCGGAGATGCGCATGGCGCTTCTGGCGAACCCGATGTCCCGGCTGGACGCCATCCTTTACACCCACTCGCATGCGGACCATATCTTTGGACTCGACGATATCCGCGTGTTCAACTATCGCCAGACCACGGCGATCCCGATCTACGCCGAGACTTCCGTGCTGGACGATATTCAGCGGATCTACGAGTATATCTTTAAAATGACCCCCGTCGGCGGCGGAAAGCCGCAGGTGGAGCTGCATACGCTGACGCCGGGAGAGCCTCTCACCCTCGGCGGCCTGCACGTGCTGCCGATGCGCGTCTTCCATGGCCGCCTGCCGATCCTGGCGTACAAGTTCGGCGCGAAGTTCGCCTATGTCACCGACGTCAGCGCCATCCCCGCCGAGACACTGCCCCATCTTCAGGATCTGGACCTGCTGATGCTCGACGCCGTGCGCCGCGAGCCACACGAAACGCACTTCCACCTCGACGCCGCCCTGGAAGTTGTCGCCCAGCTGAAGCCGAAGCGAACGCTGCTCACGCATCTTTCCCACGACTACGACCACTGCGCTGTCAACGCCGAACTGCCGGCCGGAGTGGAGCTTGCGTACGACGGTCAGACCATCGATCTTCCCTCGGCCTGACCGCTCCCAATGCCCCCTAAGCACGTCTGCCGGAAACCCCGGTAATTATCCCTATTGATTTTTCGCGCATTTCCCATAATATTATCATTGACGAGCAACGCGCGAGAGCGTAGCGGCCTGTCCAAAAATGGTAAAAAAACCTGTACATTCGCTCTGTGAGCTATGGTATAGATTCTTATGTAAGGGAGCAAGAAATCGATGAAACGAAGTGGTTTTACTTTAGTTGAATTGTTAGTCGTGATTGCGATAATTGCGGTTCTTTCCGCAATACTATTCCCCGCCTTCGCTAAGGTGCGCGAAGGGGCGCGCCGGCAGGCCTGCGCCAGTAATTTGCGCCAGATCGCACTTGGGATCAGCCAGTATATCCAGGACAACGACGAGGCGTTTCCTGCGAGCTACCGGAACTATGTCGGCACATGGCGCTATGTGATCTATCCCTATGTGAAAAGCACGAAAGTCTACAAATGCCCCTCAAACCCAAACGTTGAAATGGACACGGGATTGAACACCGTCGCCGCCTATCCCGGCAACCTGCAATTCCCGACGTCCTACGGATCGAACTCCTCCGGCGGGAACGTCACGGAAGACTACGGGCTGATTCCCATGGGCGCCAACCGTTTCACCACCGTCTCCCAGGTCCAGCGCCCCTCGTCGCTGATCCTGCTCACCGAGACCACCCGCTATAACCCTTCGGGCATCAGCACTGGCAAGCTCGAATACGATCTGTACGCCGGGCATGGCGGCTATTCGAATTATGTCTTCGCGGACTGCCACGTCAAGGCGATGAAGCCCCTGGCGACCTGCGGTCCCAGCAACACGAACAGCATGTGGGTTATGTACGACGACGCCACTCCCTGCGCCGTCACTGGTGGCCTGCGCAACACCGGCACTCTTGGTGAGCTGGCGCTCGTGGAGAAGAAGTACAACTAATTATCGACAGAGTCTCGTCGATTCCCAAAGTCCGGTCGCGCAG
>JAOQAA010000487.1 GCA_025963815.1 Capsulimonas sp. | reverse complement strand
AGGCGTACGCAATAGACAGATGCTTCTGCTGCGGCGACCATGTCGGGTAGGTGTTGTTGCGGTTCGCCGAATCATCCGTGTTCAGCTGGGTCGCCGAACCGTTCTCCTTGGAGATGGTCAGGCCGTTCTCCGCCTGATAGTGGAAGATATCGTAGTGCGTGCCGGCCGCATTCAGATTGACGACCTTGCGATGGTACGCCAGACGGCCTGCGCGGGTGGAGTTGCTGAACGCCCATGCCGCGCCGCCCGACGTATTGTCGGTGGTCAGCGCGCCGTTGCCGAGGTTAGCCGGAACGAGACCGTCCGAAGTGAGCGCGAACAGGTTCGTGACCGAAAGAGCGTTGACGCCAGTCGCGGCGGCGGGAGTGGTTTCCTGGGCGGGAATGTTCGGGTTCGGATTGACGCCGAAGCCGGTGTTCTGGAAGCCGGAGGCGTTGCTGGTGTAAACGAGGAACCTTCCGTCGGGCGACCACGCCACATCGGCCTCGTCATCCACGCCGCTTGTCAGGCGTCCGGGCGGATTGTCGCCCTGGGAGCCGAAGGGCTGGTAGCCGCCGGATTGAATGTAGAGCAAGTAAACGTGCGTATGCCCCTGCGACGCGCCGACCGTGGTCATCGCGGTGAAGGCGAGACGATCTTCGGTTGGCGACCAGGCCGGGCGACCGACGCCACTGAGGCCCGTATTGATGTCGGAACGGATCGTCAGCGACGTCAGGTTGTTGACCGACACCGGGGCGCTATTGGGATTGAACGGGATGTAGAACAGGTTCTGCGTCGTCGGCGATTTCGCGTTGGAGGTAAAGGCGAGAAGGCTGGTCGACGGGCTCAAAACCGGATAGAACTCGTTGCCGGTTCCGGAGGTTAACTGCGTGGGCGCGCCGCCATCCGAGGAAACCACCCAGAGGTGAGATCGGTTCGCCGGATCACCGGCGACGGTGCTGGGGCGGGACGAAGCAAAGACGATGTAGCTTTCGTCGCTGCTCCAGTTAGGAAATCGGTTCGCGTAATTCAACGGATCGCCTTGCACCGTGAAACTTGGGGCGGGGGCGAAAACATCGAATGTCTGAACCGGCTCCGGAAGGGAGACCGTTGTGGGGCCTACAGCCGGATTGACCGTTTGGCTTCCCGCCGCAAGCAGCGACGCAGGAGCAAGATAGCGGCTTGGGGCAATCGCCTTGCCGGACTTGGCGCCCAGGGCCGCGTTGAGCGCGAGCGCATTCGCGGTGTTGCCGCGCTGTGCGATTGACGCCTGGGGCGACAGCGCCGCCAAAATGCCCGTAAAGATCAGAGCAAGAAAGATTGAGCAGAGCGTCGCAATGCGCAGGTGACGGAAACGAGCGTTCAACGGTAACCTCCGTAGCATCAGGCGCTCCCGCGCGTCGGCATTCGACAATGGAAGACGCGGCGGGAGAGCAGGTAGAACTTTGTGTAAACGTACGATCAGAGAAACTGAAATGGGAGGCTCAGCAATGGAAGGCAATTCAGCCGCGAAACGCCGGAAGCATTTGTGCAAACTATCATGACTTTTTCATTAAAGAGCACCCGGCCTCGTAATTATATCACAATGCCCCTTCGGGCGCAATGGCTTAAAACAAACATTTCGCGACTCGGGAACTTTTTTTATAATTATATTCTTGGAGGCCGCAGCGCAGTGTTTTGGTTCATGAAGATTCGCGGCTCACGCGTCTGAGCCGATCGAAAAACAGGGAAACTCGCTAATCCTTAGATATGTGCTTCCATACGGAACAAGCGTTATGATCGCATCGGAACCAAGATCCTTCAAAGCAATCGCTGGAGGCGGCGCGGCAGAATCGTTAGTCAGCCCCCATCCCGGAAGCTGAACCGCGCCGGCGCTCAGCGTGACGGGAGGCGTTTGGTCGGTAAAGGGCGTAGAACTGATTGCGCGCTCTTGAATGGAAAAGGCAGCGGAGGACGCATCCAGCTGGAGCGCGTAATTCCAGGGCGTGGTCGGATGCACTTCCCAATCGGCATAGGGGATCTCGCCGCCGACCTGCCGGAATTCGCCTTCCACCTTCAGCGCCATCACGAGCGGCCCGCGCAGCACGGAGACGACATGCTCGGACCGGCGCTCCACGCGCGCTTCCAGCGGCAGACGAAATGATACGACATCGCCGTCGCTCCAGACTCGATCCAGCAGATGGAACTCGCCGGGTTCAGCGTTCAATTCTTCTTCATCGTTTACCCGGACCGTCGCACTCGCCGCCCACGCAGGGATGCGCAGCCGCAGCGGGAACGCCGTGGGCCGCGCCGCGCGCACGGTGAATTGGATATGGCCTCGGAATGGATACTCCGTCGCTTCTTCTATCGTGACCGCCACGCCGTCGATCTCCGCCGTGACAGACGACGGCGCGTACACGGCCGCGACAAGGCCGCCATCCGGGGAGCGCATCCACAGGCTCGCCGCAAGCTTCGGCCACCCCTGATGCAGATTGGCCGTGCAGCAGCCGAAATGGCCTTCCAGGCTGAAGAGATTGGAATAGGGATCATTGGAGGTCCAGGCGCGCGGGGCCACCGAGCAGAGCACCTGATTGGCCTGCTGGTCGTACTGCCGCCCCGTCATGTCCTTGGTCATCGCCGCCGGGAGCGCGTTATAGGCGATCCGCTCGATCCGATCGCCCAGCGAAGCCTCTCCGGTAATCGCCAGCATCTGCTCCAGCGTGAAGAGATACTCCACCACGGCGCATGTCTCCGTCCCCTGCGCGGGATCGCGCCCCGCCAGATGCTCGTCGCCGCTGAACGCGCCATGGACCTGTCCATGGTAACGGTCTAGAATATCGATCGCCCCAAGCGAGCCCCGCGCATCGGCGACGTTGCCGCTCTGACGCGACCAGACCGCACCGGACTTCACGCCCATTGCATTGTTCACGCCGTGCAGGGGCAGCCACGCTTCGTGTACGATGGGGCCGCTCTTCGGCCATTCCGTCTTATTCGTGTACCGAAAGTCCGCGAAGTGCCCCATCCAGTCATAGCCCTGCCGCTGCGCCGTCGCAGCGAGGTCCATCAGCCATTCTTCTCCCGTCCGTTCATACAGCCAGTGCACCGAAAGAACGAGATCCGCCCATCGCATCCGACCCCACGATCTTAAGGAGTGTTCACCCAATAACCCCGCGATCC
>JAOQAA010000468.1 GCA_025963815.1 Capsulimonas sp. | reverse complement strand
TCTGACCACGGAGACGAGCGGCGGCGTTCCGACACTGGCCCAGGCCCTCACGGCCGGCGTTTACGCCTGGGGCGTCGGCGCCAAGCACCTGGACGCCGAGGACCGCGCCGACGCTGATTATTCGACTGAAGGCGAAGGCAAGAGCGATGTCTCGGCCTTCATCAAGGAGAAATTGGCGAAGGGCTGGGTTCTGGAAGCTGGCGTGCTGGAGCGCAATACCACGCGCGAAAGCAAGTTCCGTTTGCTGACCGAAGCTGAGCTGGCCGAAACGTTAACGGCGTATCGCACGGAATAGAAATAAAGGCGGGTGGGGATGGAAAAGAGAATTTTTGGGATCGAGACCGAGTTCGGCTGCATGGTCCGTGATGACGCCGCCGGTACGCCCGAGATGATCGTCGAGATGGTGAAAGATCACGCGTTCTACAAGGACAAGCTGGGGCTGATCGACCTGCACGCGCGCGACTACGCCTTCGAACCGGCGCGGTGCGGCGGTTTCCTGCGCAGCGGCGGGCGTCTCTATATCGACGCTGTCGGCTCGCACATGGAGTACGCCACGCCCGAATGCACGGAGTTCAAGGACATCGTCGCTTATGACAAGGCGGGGCGCGTCATTCTCAATCGGCTGCTGCGTGAACTCAATCTTCAGGATCAAGTCTCTTTCCATTCCAACTCCGTGGACCACTTTGGCGGCCACACGTTCGGCTGTCATGAGAACTATCTCGTGCAGATCGACGATCAGAACTTCTTGGAAGCTCTGGCGAGCCTGATGCCGTTTTTGGTCACCCGTCAGATCTTTGCCGGCGTCGGACGCGTGGGCGGGCACCGGCTCAACTACAAGAGCCTCAAGAATAATATTATGACCATCTCGGACTACGAGGTGGACTACCAGTGGGTCGGCAACTTCTACGGCGTTGAAGTCGATCCCACCGTCGATTTTCAGTTATCGCAGCGCGCGGACCATATCGTCAAGACGATCTCATCGCGCGTTCGCTTCAATCGGGCAATCATCAACCCGAAGTGGGATTCATACTACAACTATCTCAATATGCACCGCCTGCACATTCTGTTCGGCGAGTGCAACATGAGCGAGTATGCGACCCTGATGAAAGTCGGCACAACCAGCATCTGTCTGGACTTGATTGAAGACGGCGTGGTGCTGCACGATGTCGAACTGCGCGACGCCCTGGAGTCGCTCAAGAGCGTGTCACGCGACCCGACCTGGAAGTGGATCGTCACACGTAAGGATGGGTCCACAATTAAAGCCGTCGATCTTCAGCGTCTCTACTTGAACGCCGCCAAGAAGCGTTATACGGGACGCGATGAGCAGACGGATCACATGCTGGGCGAGTGGGAATACGTGCTCGATATGCTGGAGAAGGACCCCTACTTGCTGGCGGACAAACTTGATTGGGTCGCCAAGCGCAAGATGTTGGAAGAGTTCATGGAAGCCGATGGGGAAGTGAAGTGGGGGGACGACGTTCTGCATTCGCTGGACCTGGAATATCACAACGTCAGCCCTGACGATGGACTTTACTATGGTCTAGAGCAGGCGGGATTGGTGGAGCGAGTGACCACGGACCGGCGTATTTTCGAGGCGATGACGACGCCGCCGCAAACGACGCGCGCGAAGGGCCGGGGGATGGTCATCGACAAGCTTCTGGCGACCAATTACCGCGACTATGTCATTGACTGGGACCTGATCTATCTCTCGAAGCGCCTGCATCTAGAGCTCAAGGACCCATTCAACACCTACGAATCGGAAGCGAAGCTATTCTCATCGGGACTAGCTTAAAGCTCGGTCGGCAGTCGTTATTTCGATCACTTCGGCTTCTGTAATCTTAACTACTTCGGTCTTCGTTGGAAATTCGCTTGACTCCTCCTGCCCCTTTTGCTATACTTTGGACAGGAGGTTCTTGTAATGACCGGCGTATCAGATCACACATTCCCCGCCCAGCCGGACCCGGAGCATCAAAACGACGAGAGCAATTCGTCAGCGACGGATACGGCGCAAGTCAGCCTGTCATCGATGCCATGGCTGCGCGAGGATATCGAGGACGCGCCCTTCTGGAAAGAAGTGCAGGCGTTCAATCAGCTGGCGCAGACAACGATCGATGAATATTACGGACGGTATGTCGCCGTCTATCAGGGAAATATCGTCGATTCGGACGCCGACGAAGGCGAGCTTGCGCTCCGTTTTTACCGCACCTTCGGCTATGTCCCGGTGTATATCCATAAAGTGGGAACCGAAGAAGGGCTGGTGGAGGTCGACGACTGACCTCCGCCCGCCCTTCCGTTCGCTTTGCGCCTAGCCGGTGTTCTTCAAACCGGCGGCCACCCCGTTGATCGAAAGCAGCACCGCCGCGCGCAGGTCGCGCCGCTGCGATCGGATCGCGTCTCTTTCTTCTTGCGTTCCTTCACCCGCTTCACCATCATCCGCCGGCATTTCGCGCAGACGGCGCAGCAGCTCCACCTGTAAGTAGCTCAGTGGATCGACATACGGGTTGCGCAGACGGATCGACTTTTGCAGAACGCGGCTGTTGTCCAGCAGCGCCTCCACCCCCATGATTTTACAAACGATCTCCACCGACTGACGATACTCCTGAGAGATCGAGCCATAAATTCGATCGCGAAGTTTTTCGTCTGAGACGAGGCTGGCGTACTTGGCGGCGATGTCCATATCGGCCTTCGCCAACGACATCTGCGCATTGTCCAGTGTCGTCTTGAAGAATGCCCAGTGCTGGTACATATCTTGCAGGCGCTGCAACTGTTCCGGAGACTTTGCGGCGTAGCGGCTAAGCGATGACCCGACGCCGTACCAGCCAGGGAGGGTGTAGCGGCTCTGCATCCAGGAGAACACCCACGGGATGGCGCGCAGGTCTTCGATCTTGTCCGACGCTGTACGCTTCGGCGGACGCGATCCAATGTTGAGCTGGGCCAACTCGCCGATAGGAGTAGCCTCGTGGAAGAAGCGCACGAACTCTGGATCTTCATAGACTAAGCCGCGATAGGCCGCAAATGCGTCGTCGGAGATTTCGTCCATCGCCTCTGTCCATTCGGGCTTCGGCTCGGCGTGGCCGGGCTGGGCGGCCTCGGCGCTGGCGGTGAGCACAGCGTGGACGGTCTGTTCTAGGTTTCGATAGGCGATGCGCTCGTCGAAGTAACGCGCCGCGATCACTTCACCCTGCTCGGTAATCTTGAGACGCCCCTGGACGCTGCCAGGCGGCTGCGCTAGAATGGCCTTATTCGCCGGGCCGCCGCCGCGTCCCACCGCACCGCCGCGTCCGTGGAAGATACGAAGGGCGACGCCGTGCTTGCGTGATACCTCGGCAAGCTTAGTCTGCGCCACATAAAGCTTCCAGTTCGCCGTGACATAGCCGCCGTCTTTGTTGCTATCGGAGTAGCCGACCATGACTTCCTGCTGATTGCCGCGCGCCTCAATGTTTTTACGATACACGGGATTGGAAAGCAGAGTGTCCAAAACTTGTGGCGCATTCTCTAGATCCGCGATGGTTTCGAACAGCGGGGCCACATCGATGCTGGAGACGAAATGATCTCCTTCGATTTTCAGCAGCCGTGCTTCCTTTGCCAGCAGCAGCATGGCGAGGACATCCGAGACGGTAGACGCCATCGACATGATCAGTGAACCGATGGCTTCGGGCCCGATCTGCTGGGTTTTGGTTTTGGCGAGACGCAGCAAGTTGATCGTCTCGTTGGCGTTATCGTCGTAGTCCAATTCGGCGGGGATGAGAGGTCGAGGGTTGGCGATTTCGCGCTCTAACAATGCGATCTTGGCGTCTTCGTCCAGCGCGCTCCAATCCACGCCAAGCGGCGCGAAAACGGCGCTGAGCGCGCCGATATACTTCTCTTTGTGGTCCCGAATGTCTAAGCGCGCGAGGTGGAAGCCGAAGACACGCGCTTGATTGAGCAGTGGCGCCAGCGTGCGCTGCGCGGCGAAGCAGCCGTTGTTCTCGCGCAGGGAACGGTCGACGATCTCCAGATCGCGCACGAAGTCCTCGGCGCAGGCGTAGGGCGCTGTGGCCGGCTTGGCGTTCAATTGGTTCTGCGTATGCCTAAGGCGCTCCCAGATAAACTCCATCTTGCGGCGATAGGGTTCGGTCTGGCTTCGGTTCGCGGCCTCGGCGACGACGCTCGGAAGCAGCGCGGCGTCGTTCGCTAGCGACTGCTCTAACTCTTCCGAAATGCCGACATAGTGGCGTGATTGCGAGAGACGGTCACTGAGACCCCGGATCGCGGGGATATAGTACGACAGAGCCAAATCGGCGTGCAATCTCAGTACTTCTGCGGTGTGGTCTAATGTGATCGTCGGATTGCCGTCGCGGTCGCCGCCGATCCACGAGCCATATTCCAAGAATGTGGGAATATCGAACGTTTCGCCGGGATAGTATTCGGCGAGCGCGGTGCGCAGGTCGTCGTAAATTCTGGGAGTGACGCGGATCAGGGTTTGACTGAAGTAAAATAGAACGTTGCGTGCTTCGTCGAGTACGGACAGGCGGCGCTGGCGAACTTCATCCGTTTGCCACAGGATTTCGACTTCGGCGGCGATCTCTGCCTCCAGCGACTGGGCTTCGCTGTGGGAGAGCAGGGGATCTTCCTGCCGGGTCAGAACCTCCGAAAGGCGATGCAGCTTTTGCTGGACGCTGCGGCGCTTGGACTCCGTGGGGTGGGCGGTGAAGACAAGCTGGATCGAGAGGGTGCGCACGAGGCTTTCCATTTGCGCGACATTCGTTCCAGCATCTTTCAGCGCTTGGACGGCTTCGCGGATGGACTCACGTCGCGGGGCGTCGCTCGCCTCAGCGGAGCGGCGGCGGTTGACGCGCGCGATCTCCTTCAGTTCAGCGAGATTGATCAACTGGAAGAACGTCGTGAAGGCTTTGAGGACTGGCAGCGCGGTCGCGAAATCCATGCCGTCAAAGAGTTCATCCAGTTCCCGCTCCGCCGGATCGGTCCCTGGGTTACGGCGGGCTTCTTTGGTGAGCGCCCGGATCTTTTCCACTCGCTCATAAAGCGCATCGCCGCCCTGCTCGCGCAGAACGTTTCCCAATGCGTTTCCCAGCGTGCGCACATCGCGCGCCAATTCGCCTCCGCCTTCGGAATCCGTGTTTCGAACATCGTTTTTCAAACTTGACATGACGGTATTGTACCCACTCGGCGTACGGACATGATCTTTCGTTGACGAACTTCGCCGCGCGCGGGTATCCTACGGAAAATCTCTGGGAGACCGCCGTTTTATGCCACGCGACATTGTGCTCGGCAACGGAGAATTGCTCGTCAATCTCGACCGTCATCTCTCCGTCCGCGATATCTACTACCCCTATGTTGGCTGGGCGAACCACGTCGGCGGTTATCGGTGCCGAATTGGCGCCTGGACGGGGGAGGGGCGCTTCTCCTGGCTCGACGATTCCTGGGAATGGCGCATTGCCTACGAAGACGCGACCCTCATCACGCAGTGCACCGCGCGCAGCCGCGATCTTGGCCTTCTCCTCACCTTTCGGCAAAGCGTCGCGCACGACCGCAACCTCTTTCTCCAGCATGTGACCGTCGAAAACTTATGGGACGGCGACCGCGAAGTCCGGCTCTTCTTCGCGCACGACCTGCGCATCGACGAATCCGACATCGGCGACACCGCCCTTTACTATCCATACGAAGACGCGATGATCCATTACAAGCGGGACCGTTACTTTTTGTTCTCAGGCTATATGGGCGAAGCCGCTTCGGAGACGAACGGGCGTATCTTTCAATACGCCTGCGGCGAAAAAGGCTTTCGCGGCGCCGAGGGCGCCTGGCGGGATGCCGAGGATGGCGTGCTGTCCATGAACGCGATCGCGCAGGGCTCTGTGGACAGCGTCGCGAGCTATTCGCTTGCGCTTCCCGCGCATGGGCGGGAGACGCTGCGCGTGTGGATGGCGGCGGCGGCAAGTTTAGAAGCAGCGGTCACGCTGCATGCGCCCATGAAGACGGAGTTCGATGAGACGATGCGCCGAACGGGCGCGTACTGGAAAGCGTATGGCCATCGCCGCGAGGATTTGGACAAGCTGCCGCCGCGTGTCGCCGAGATCTTTGTCCGCAGTATTTTGATCATGCGCACGCAGTGCGACAAGCGCGGCGCGATTTTAGCGTCCAACGACAGCGACATCATGGAGACGGCGCGCGCGCATTATTCCTATATGTGGCCGCGCGACGGCGCCCTGGCCTCGGCCGCCTTGGATAAGATCGGCGTGGAGGAGATCACTAAGCCGTTTTTCGAGTTCTGCGCGCGCGTGCTTCCGAAGAACCCGGCGGCGCTGCTGCACAAATACGGCCCGGACGGAACCGTAGGCGCTTCGTGGCATGCCTACGCAACGCCCGACGGCGGGCGCGAAACGCCGATCCAGGAAGACGGCACGGCGCTCGTGGTCTGGTCGCTGTGGCGTCACTTCGAGAAGTACAACGATACGGAGTTCGCCGCGCGTATGTACGAGGCGTTCGTCAAACCCGCTTCGGACTTCATGGCGTCCTATCGCTACGCCGACAGCAAGCTGCCGCTGCCAAGCTGGGATCTGTGGGAAGAACGGCGCGGAACACATATCTACACGACTTCGACGGTCTGCGCGGCGCTCTTTGCAGCGGCCCAATTCGCCGCGATCTTCGGTCACGACGCTGACCGCCTGAAGTATCAGACCGCTGGCGAAGAAGTTCGTCAGGCGATCCTGACGCACTTCTGGGACAACGATGCGCGATATTTCGCGCGCATGGTCACGGTCCATGCCGACGGCGCTATCGAGCGCGATCTGACGGTCGATTCTTCGTCCTACGCCGTCTTCGCCTTCGGCGTGCTCGCCGCCGATGACCCGCACGTGACTGCGATGATGGAGGCGATCGGCCGCAAGCTGTGGGTGCACGCGGGCGCGGGCGGCGTCGCGCGCTACGAGCGGGATTACTACTTCCATGTGACTGATGACTTTGCGAAAGTTCCAGGAAATCCATGGATCATCTGCACGCTCTGGCTCGCCGAATGGTATATTGCGACTGCGAAGTC